>JAJYXA010000416.1 GCA_021791235.1 Pseudomonadota bacterium | reverse complement strand
TCGCGCTCGGCGATATGGTGCGGCAGGTCGAACAGGCTCTTGCCCTCGAACGCGGCGTTGACGTAATGCTGGGTGTTGCGCAGATGCGCCAGCACCGGCAGGCCCTGCTGTCCCATGAACTGCTCCAGGGTGACGCCGGCGCGGGTACGCGGATCGACGCGCATGCCGACCACGCCGACGAAGGCATGACCCTTGCGCACCGCCTTTTCGGCATGCAGCGCGGCGAGGAAATCCTGGCTGGCACGGATGTCGAACAATGAGGGGGCGATCGGCACCACCACCTTGTGTGCGAGCTTCAGCGCACGCTCGAGATTCTTGCCGTGCAGCCCGGCGGGCGAGTCGATCACCAGCCAGTCGCCGCTGCCTTTTTGCCCTTCGCGCAGCAGGTCAATGCCCGGCAACGCCGCGTCACGCATCGCCAGCCAGTGGGTGGCGGATTTCTGCCGGTCGAGATCCAGCAGCGCCACGCGCTCGCCCAGCGTCGCCAGATAGCCGGCCAGGTTGATCGACAGCGTGGTCTTGCCGCTGCCGCCTTTGGGGTTGGCCACCAGAATCACGCGCATGATTGCTCCTTATCGAAAACGCTTGTCCACGTAAGATCGTCATTCCGGCGAATACCCAGAGGGCACAAGAGCCGGAATCCAGAATGATGAACTGGACCCTGGCTTTCGCCGGGGTGACACTTTTGTGTTTTTCGTGGACAAAAAAACTCCTACAGCGCCTCCACGCTGTACGTCACCGCCAGCGTGTGGGTCTCGCCCGGCGCCACGGTGACGACGTTGTCCATCGCGTTGGCCGATTCGACGCAGACCATTTCGCGCCAGCCGGCTCCGGACTTGCCTGTGCCCATGTCGCCCATCTTTTCGGCCTTTTCCGCCCACGGCGTCCAGACGATGGTGGACAGCGAGCCGGTTTTGGCGACGCGAATGCGGCGGCTGAGACCCGCGTCCTCGATCACGCAGTCGACCGGCGTGTTGACGTAGACGCGGTCGACCTCACCCTTGAAGGCAATTGCACCGCGCTGCTTCTTGCGCGCGAAGTTGTCGACCTTGTCGTGATAGGTCGCGCCGTCCAGCCCGGTGACTTTCACCGTGCCGATGTCGCTGATGTGGAAATAGGTATGCAGCGCCTCGCCGATCTTCACCGGCGCATCGCCCGTGTTGGTCGTGGCCAGCCGCATCTCCAGCCTGTCGCCCACCACCACCGTCAGCGTCAGCCGCGTGGGATGCGGCCACTGCGCGCGGGTCTGATCGTTTTCAACGAGTTGCAGGGTGATCTCGGTTTTGGCGTCGTTGCGCTTGCGGCTGCCGGTCACTGTCCACGGCACGGTGCGGGCGAAGCCGTGCGCGGGGAACGACGCTTCGCTGGCGTGCGGCCCGAACCACGGCCAGCACACCGGCACGCCGCCACGGATGGACTTGCCCGGCGCGAACCTGGCGGCGTCGGACACCCACACCACCGGTTCCCGCTGCGACTTGGGACGGAAGCTCACCACGTGCGCGCCCTGCAGACAGATCGTCGCGCGGCCGCCGTGGTTGTCGATGTCGGCGTACCTGAGACCGCCGGCGCCGGTGCGGAAGGCCAGCTGGCCGGGGATGGCGAAGCGCGCCAGCGGGTCGGCGTGTTCCTGCGCCGCGGTCGGATGCTCGACCTGGCTGACGTCGCGCACCGCGCCGAACGCGGCGGAGGTCGCCATCGCCGCATAGGCGCGCAGCGCGGCCGACACCTCCCTGTTTCGACTGACCGGCTTCCACGCCTGCGCGCCCTTCGCGTCCATCGCGGCGCGGCGGCGCGCGAGTTCGGCATCGTCGACCGCGAGGTGGATGCGGCGGTTGGGAATGTCGATTTCGATGCGATCGCCCTCCTCGACGAGACCAATGATGCCGCCTTCGGCCGCTTCCGGACTGGCGTGGCCGATCGACAGGCCCGAGGTGCCGCCGGAGAAGCGGCCGTCGGTCAGCAGCGCGCAGTGTTTGCCCAGCCCCTTGGATTTCAGGTAACTGGTCGGGTACAGCATTTCCTGCATGCCGGGACCGCCGCGCGGGCCTTCGTAGCGGATCACGACCACGTCGCCGGGCTGAATCCTGTCGCCGAGGATGGCGTCGACCGCGGCGTCCTGCGATTCGAACACACGCGCCGGGCCGCGGAACACGCGGATGGTCGAGGTCGGCACGCTGGTCGTGTAGCGCAACTGCTCGACCTCGAACATGCTCTCGTCAACGCCCGCCGTCTTGACGATGCAGCCGTCCTCGGCGAGGTTGCCGTACAGCACGGCGAGCCCGCCGTCCTTCGAGTAGGCGTGCGCGATGTCGCGGATGCAGCCGTTCACGCGGTCGTCGTCGAGCCTGGCGAAGCGGCGATCCTGCGAGAACGCGGTCTGCGTCGGCACGCCGCCGGGCGCGGCGCGGAAGTAGTCCCTCACGTCCTTGCTGGTGGTGCGGCGGATGTCGTAGACGTCGATCTGCTCGCCCAGGGTCTTCATCAGCACGGTCGGCACGTCGCGGTGGATCAGGCCGCCGCGCTCGAGTTCACCCAGTATCGCCATCACGCCGCCGGCGCGGTGCACGTCCTCCATGTGGTAGGTCTGGATCGACGGCGCGACCTTCGACAGGTGCGGCACGCGGCGGCTCATGCGGTCGATGTCGGCCATGGTGAAGTCGACGCCGGCTTCATGCGCCGCGGCCAGGAGATGCAGCACGGTGTTGGTCGAACCGCCCATGGCGATGTCGAGCGCGATGGCGTTCTCGAAGGCGTCGAAGCTGGCGATCGCGCGCGGCAGCACGCGGGTGTCGCCGTCGTCGTAATAGCGCCGCGCGTTCTTGACGATCAGGCGGCCGGCGGCGAGGAACAAATTCCTGCGGTCGGCGTGGGTCGCCAGCAGCGAGCCGTTGCCGGGCAGCGAGAGGCCCAGCGCCTCGGTCAGGCAGTTCATCGAGTTGGCGGTGAACATGCCCGAGCACGAGCCGCAGGTCGGGCAGGCCGAGCGCTCCAGCTGTTCGACCTTCTCGTCGCTGAACTTGGCGTCGGCCGCCGACACCATGGCGTCGACCAGATCGAGCTTGATGACCTGCCTGTCCCACACCACCTTGCCCGCTTCCATCGGCCCGCCGGAGACGAACACCGTCGGGATGTTCAGGCGCAGCGCGGCCATCAGCATCCCCGGCGTGATCTTGTCGCAGTTGGAAATGCACACCAGTGCGTCGGCGCAATGCGCGTTGACCATGTACTCGACCGAGTCGGCGATCAGGTCGCGGCTCGGCCGCGAATACAGCATGCCGCCGTGGCCCATCGCGATGCCGTCGTCGACCGCGATGGTGTCGAATTCCTTCGCCACGCCGCCGGTCGCCTCGATCTCGCGCGCCACCAGCTGGCCCATGTCCTTCAGGTGCACGTGGCCCGGCACGAACTGGGTGAACGAGTTGGCGATCGCGATGATGGGCTTGTTGAAGTCGCCGTCCTTCATGCCGGTGGCGCGCCACAGCGCACGGGCTCCGGCCATGTTGCGGCCGCGGGTGGTGGTCCAGGAACGGTAGTCGGGCATGATGCTCACTCAATCTATAATCAGCCAGCCATTTTACCCGCGCGCTTCGCCAAATCCCTAGCCCCTAACTCCTAGCCCCTGGCTCCTATAACATGCTCGTTCATCCGCAATTCGATCCCGTCGCCCTGCAGCTCGGCCCCATCGCCGTCCACTGGTATGGCCTCATGTACTTGCTGGCGTTTGCCCAGGTCATCCTGCTCGGGCGCTGGTGCATCGCACACCGTCCGTGGTCGGGGTGGTCCGTGAAAATGCTCGACGACGCGCTGTTCTACGGCGTGCTCGGCGTCATCCTCGGCGGCCGGCTGGGCTACGTGCTGTTCTACAAGCCGATGGAATACCTGGCGCACCCGCTCGACATCATCAAGCTGTGGGAAGGCGGCATGAGCTTCCACGGCGGCTTTCTGGGCGTGCTCGTCGCGATGATGCTGTTTGCGCACCGGCACAAGCTGCGCTGGCTCGCCGTCACCGACTTCATCGCCCCGCTGGTGCCGCTGGGCCTGGCCGCCGGGCGGCTCGGCAACTTCATCAACGGCGAACTGTGGGGCCGCGCCACCGACCTGCCCTGGGGCATGGTGTTTCCGCAGGCGGCGGACGGCATCGCGCGTCACCCCTCGCAGCTCTACCAGTTCGCCGGCGAAGGCCTGCTGCTGTTCGCCGTCCTGTGGCTGTATTCGAGAAAGCCGCGCCCGGTCGGCGCCGTCTCCGGCGTGTTCCTCATCGGTTACGGGGCGTTCCGCTTCCTCGCCGAATTCGCCCGCGAGCCCGACGCCTTCCTTGGCCTGCTGGGGCTGGGCCTCTCCATGGGGCAATGGCTGTCGCTGCCGATGATCGTCGCCGGCGTGCTGATGCTACGCTGGGCGCGGCGCCGGGCATGATCGGCCCTGATGACGTCTTGATCCGGCAGACAACCAAAATCTGCGTCATACCGGCGCAAGCCGGTATCCAGCGGCACGCAAAGCGCGCCGTTTCTGGCATTCGGCTGGATTCCGGGTCAAGCCCGGAATGACGAGGCTTGTATTGCATCGTCTCTGGCGGGCAGCCGGCTGGCTTGGTGTCGTCGTCACCCTAATGGTCTCGCTGATGCCGCCTGTGCTGGACGAAAGCGGCGGCCACACCGACAAGATCGTCCACCTGGCGGGCTATGCCGTGCTGATGTTCTGGTGGGCGCAACTGGTCGTGGAACGGCACTGGCGGCTCGCGCTTGCGGTGATGCTGTTCGGCGTCGGCATCGAACTGCTGCAGGGCCTCACCCCCAACCGCCAGCCCGACGTGCTGGACGCGCTGGCCAACAGCGGCGGCGTCCTCATCGGCTGGCTCGCCGCCCGCCTGTTGCCCAATCTGCCCCGCCAAATAGCCATGCTTCCCGCATGGCGCCGCTGAGGATATAATCCCGCCGCACGTGGGGCGGTAGCTCAGCTGGGAGAGCGTCGCGTTCGCAATGCGAAGGTCGGGAGTTCGATCCTCCTCCGCTCCACCACCCATCCAAAGGCTAGACTCAGCTCTAGCCTTTTGCTTTCTCGCCGCAGCTTCGGCGCACAAACCCCCGCTCAAGCAAACTCGACCCACGCCGGCTGATGATCCGACGCCTCGGTCGCGGCCTCGATGCCGTGCGCCTTGAGACGGCTTGCCAGCCCTTCGGTGACGAAGACGAAATCGAAGCATTCGGGCTGGTTGACGAAATCGACCGGATGGATGCCGACCGTGGGGGCGTGCGGCTCACCAAGATGCAGCACCTCCCAGGCATCGCGAAAGTCCGGTGTTGTCCCGTCAACAAATGAGGCAAGAATTTGCGCCCGCTCGGGCGCTGAAGCGGGAAAGTTCATGTCGCCGCACAGCACGGCCTCGGTAGGCCGGGGAAACACCTCGAAGGAACCGCCCGCCTCCTCGGCCAGCGGCGAACGCGCCGACATGGCGCAGGCCTCGGCGTGCAGGCGGCGGATGGCGTCGATCTGCGCTTCGCGCTGGCGCTGCGAGTAATACTCGAGATGGGTGGTCATCACCCGCAGCGGGCCGATGTCGGCACTCACCACGGCTTCCACCAGCACGCGCTGCATGCTGGGCGTGTCGGGCTCGGCCGGCCAGGGCAGGAGATGCCGCCATACCTGGCCGACGGGCAGGCGGGAGAAGATGGCGTTGCCGAACCGGCTGCGGCCGCCGCGGCCGTCGGGGACATCGGTCGCCGCCCCGTAGATGGCGGTATAGCCGGGCAGGCCGGCGGAGAGCTCGGCGACCTGGTCCTCGCCGCGGCTGCCGGGCAGGCCGGGGAAGTTGAGCGCGACTTCCTGCAGGCAGATGACGTCGAAATCGCCCAGCTGATGGATGGTGCGCAGAATGCGCGCGAGGTCGACCCGGCCGTCCAGGCCGCGGCCCCATTGGATGTTCCAGCTCAACAGCTTCATGGCCTTTCTCTTTCAGCGCGCCCCCTTGACGAGACATTGAACATGTTGTCACCCCGGCAGAAGCCGGAGTCCAGTTGTCTGATTAACTGGATTCCGGCTTTCGCCGGAATGACCAATGTGGTTTGTTCAGCGCCCCCTTTAACAGGATAGGAAAGCCGGGCATTCATTTGGAACCCCAGGAATTTCCGCCGGCAATCCCACTCCCACTCTCAGTCCCGACCTGCGCGGAAACCCTTGCCGCGGCAAGGCCTTGGCGGAGGCGGTCATTGCCGCACGCGGCGCGAGGGATTAAAATGCCGCACTTTTCGCTTGAATTTTGCGGCTTGCCCCTGTGGGCAGGCCGCTGTTGCCTGAGCATACGGAACCATGGAACGACAACGCTGGCTGGACGGGACGCTGTATTCGCCCGATTTCGAACAGGATAGCTGCGGCTTCGGCCTGATTGCGCAGATGGACAATCAGCCCAGCCACACGCTGGTGCAGAACGCGATCGGCTCGCTGGCGTGCATGACGCACCGCGGCGCAATCGCGGCGGACGGCCTGTCGGGCGACGGCTGCGGCCTCTTGTTCAAGAAGCCCGATGCCTTCCTGCGCGCGGTGGCGTCCGAAGCCGGCTTCGCACTCGGCGAGCTGTATGCTGCAGGCCTGCTGTTCCTGTCGCGCGACGCGGCACCGCAAGCGCATGCACGTTCGACGCTGAAGGCCGCGCTGGAAGCGCAAGGGCTCGTCGTCGCCGGCTTCCGCCTGGTGCCGACCCATTGCAGTGTGTGCGGCGAATCGGCGCTGGCGTCCCTGCCGCATATCGAACAGGTGTTCGTCAACGCGCCGGCCGGCATCTCCGAAGACGACTTCGAGCGCAAGCTCTACATCGCACGCCGCCTTGCCGAGAAGGCGCTGGAGCCTGCCGACCCGGTGTTCTACCTGCCGACGCTGTCGTGCCGCGTCATCAGCTACAAGGGTTTGGTGATGCCGGACAAGCTGCCGGTGTTCTACCCCGACCTGAACGACGCGCGCTTCGCCTCCAGCCTGGTGGTGTTCCACCAGCGCTTCTCCACCAACACCTGGCCGCAGTGGCGCCTGGCGCAGCCGTTCCGCTATCTGGCGCACAACGGCGAGATCAACACGGTGCAGGGCAACCGCAACTGGAGCCGCGCGCGCGAGCAGAAGTTCGCGACGCCCTTGATCCCGAACATGGACGACATCCGTCCCATCGTCGGCACCAATGGCTCGGACTCGATGAGCCTCGACAACATGGTCGAAGGCCTGGTGATGGGCGGCGCGGGGCTGTTCCGCGCGCTGCGCCTGGTGATCCCGCCGGCGTGGCAGAACGTCGAATCGATGGACGCCGACATCCGCGCCTTCTACGAATACAACTCGATGCACATGGAGCCGTGGGACGGCCCCGCCGGCGTGGTGCTGACCGACGGCCGCTACGCGGTCTGCACGCTCGACCGCAACGGCCTCAGGCCCGCGCGCTGGGTGCTGACCAAGGACCGCATCCTCACCATCGCGTCCGAAGTCGGCGTGTGGCAGATC
>JAJYXA010000508.1 GCA_021791235.1 Pseudomonadota bacterium | reverse complement strand
GCATTCGTCGGAATAGTGCCGGCGACCAACGCCCCACCTGCTGCGCCGCCATCACGCGGAGCCAATACGATGGTGCCACCGCCCGCGTTGGTCCCGTAGGTAATTGTGATTTCGCCGTTGGCCGCAATTGCCAAGCCCGTCACGTTGGGCGTGGCAACGAAAGCCGGTACGCCGGAGGCGAACGCTGTACCATTCGCCGCATTTTCGGCTACTGCGGTTTTGTACGATGATGCGAGTGACAAACCTTCAGTAACCCGCGCTCGAACCGTGTAGTCCTGATAAGCCGGAATCGCCACCGAAGCCAGAATACCGATAATCGCCACCACGATCATCAGTTCGATCAGGGTGAAACCCTGTTGCACTTTTTTCATCATTTCAAATCTCCTTAGGTTGGGCAAGTTGAACACGGGTCAAACGTGTCTGGTGCATTAACGTGCAGACGCCGTGCCAACTTTAGATATGGCCGCGAAAAATCACCCGGACAGGCCTGAACGCCATGATTCCGCTGGCGTTTTGCCGGAGTGGCCGGGAATCGCAGCGGCCCTGGCCCATACAAGTGCCCTGCCCCTGTGCGGCACGAGGTGACCTTTTTCGTCAGTCAAGCAACGGGTTGATCACGACCAGGCCCGCAATGCGCTGGCCGTGTTGCAGGTCTTCACTCAACAATTCCGCCGCGCCCGCGCGCTCCGCCGCCGCGACGACCATTCCGTCCCAAAACGACAGGCTCCAGCTTTCGGCAATTTCGGAAGCCCGCACCACCATCTCGCCGTCGGTGGCGGCGCGAATCCAGGGCAGATAAGCGCGCATGACTTCACGCGCAATGGCGGCGGGCAGGGGCTGCGGGATTTTCCGGGTCACATTGACGAAAAATTCCTGCAGAATCTGGGGGCTCAAGCATCCGCGATCCTCGTTCCACAGTTCGATCAACGCTTGCTTGGCGCGTGCATGACGAACTCCGGCGTCGCGGTCATAGGCATACAGGAGGATATTGGTGTCAACGAAGCTTGGCGCGGTCATGCAATGCCTCACGATCCCGGATGCCCTGCCCTCCAAGCGAAAAAGCCTGTTCGAGCAGATCCAGCGCAATGTGCTTCGACTGTTCAAAGCGCTGCTGCCGCCCGACTTTCAGGCGCAACTCGTCGGCCAGCATGGCGCTCACACTAGTGCCCTGCCGGGCGGCAAATGCACGCGCAGCTTTCAGGGTTTCGCGGTCTAACGCAAGGGTGATGTTCTGTTTCATGTCATTGAACCTCCATGTTTGCTGGCTGCACGTATTTTACGTGCATTCTGGCATGTGAAATAGGGCCAAATACACTATTGGCTCGAATACGAAGATTTGCCGGGGCGTCCCGTTTGGACCGATGCCGCCACCAGCAAAGAGCGGTTACAGGTGCCTGCAGCCTTGGCAAGGGTTGGGCGCTGGGTAAGCATCTACTACGGATGGCGCCCCAATTTACCCGACGAGGCGGACAACCATCTCATTGAGTTGGCGATGGCAGGCGGGGCGGCGGCGATCATCACCCACAACGTTCGCGATATTCGCCGTGGCGAGTTGTTGTTAAACGGGCTGCGGGTGCACACCCCCGCTGAGTTTTTGGAGAAAACACGATGAGTACGTTAACGGTTCGTTTGCCGGACAATACGGCTGAGCGACTCAAGTCATTGGCGCGGAGCCGTGGCCTGAGTGTGAATAAGCTGGTGGAAGAAATGAGTGCTCAGGCACTGGCAGCCTGGGATACTGAAAACCGCTTCCGCACATTGGCCGCGCAGGGCGACGTGCAGCAGGCGCTGGCCATCCTGGATCGACTGGATGCCGACGTCAAATCGAAGGCCACCGATCTGGCGAAGCGGTAAAAAAGCCACGGTTTTCCGTGGCTTTTCATTTGAAACAGCGCCACGGTTTCACGTGGCTTTTTTTGGATTTGGTGGGTCGGGCGAGATTCGAACTCGCGACCAACGGATTAAAAGTCCGCTGCTCTACCGGCTGAGCTACCGACCCAGGGATGTGGCAGAAACCATATCCGCGAAAGCGCGAAATTATAGCCGAAGCTGCGTGGCCAGGTAAAGTGCCGCGTGCGGATTTCGCCCACCGCAGCACGACAGAGGCTGTGCGGACATGCTTACCGGTACGCCGTCGGGTCGGCCACCCCCGCCTGCTCGAAGCCCTGGCGGCGCAGTCGGCAGGCATCGCACAGGCCGCAGGCGCGGCCGTCGGCATCGGCCTGATAGCAGCTGACGGTCTGCGCGTAGTCGACGCCGAGTTCGATGCCGCGCCGGATGATCTGCACCTTCGACAGATGCTGCAGCGGTGCATGGATGCGCAGCTGCGCGCCCTCGACGCCGGCGCGGGTGGCGAGGTTGGCCATGCGCTCGAACGCCGCGATGAACTCGGGGCGGCAATCGGGGTAGCCGGAATAGTCGACCGCATTGACGCCGATGAAGATGTCGCGCGAGCCCAGCACCTCGGCCCAGGCGAGCGCCAGCGCCAGCATCACGGTGTTGCGCGCGGGCACATAGGTGACCGGAATGCCTGCGGTCGGGCTTTCCGGCACGGCGATGGAATCGTCGGTCAGCGCCGACCCGCCGATGTCGCCCAGCCCCAGCCGCATCACCCGGTGCTCGACGGCGCCCAGACTTTTCGCCACGCGCGCGGCGGCGGCCAGCTCGGCGGTGTGGCGCTGGCCGTAATCGAGGCTCAGCGCATGGCAGGCGTAGCCCGCTTCGCGCGCAATGGCGAGCACGGTGGCGGAGTCCAGGCCGCCGGAGAGCAGGATGACCGCGGGCTTCATGTGCCGGGCGTGTTGCCCCACAACACCTTGTGCAGCTGCACCTGCATCCGCACCGGCAGCCGGTCGGCGAGAATCCACTCCGCCAGTTGCACCGGCGGCAGTTCGCCCTGCACCGGGGAGAACAGAATGGGGCAGACCTGCGCGAGCTTCTGATCGCGCAGCACCTCGCGTGCCCACTCGTAGTCGGCGCGGTCGGCCAGCACGAACTTGATTTCGTCGTGCGGCGTGAGATGGGAAATATTCTCCCAACGGTTGCGCGCGTCCTCGCCGGACGCCGGCGGCTTGATGTCGACGATGCGCGACACCCGCGGGTCCACCTGGCTGACATCGAGCGCGCCGCTGGTTTCGAGCGACACCGAATAGCCGGCGTCGCACAGCGCGGCCAGCAAGGGCAGGCAGTTCTTCTGCGCCAGCGGCTCGCCGCCGGTGACGCACACGGTCGCCACGCCATGCTCCGCCACCCGTGCCAGCAGCGCACTCAGGGTGACGGTTTCGCCGCCCTGGAAGCTGTAGGGGGTGTCGCACCAGCGGCAGCGCAGCGGGCAGCCCGCCAGGCGGATGAACACCGTCGGCAGGCCGCTGCGGCTGGTTTCGCCCTGCAGGGAAAGAAAGACTTCCGTCAGACGGAGCGTGGTTGTTGATGCTGTAGCATCTTTACAACCACGGCCTGCCTCTTGCGGGTGGAGTGTGATGGAGCCTGACACCAGACTTACTTGAGTGCCGCCAGCCGGCGTGCTGCGAGCGTGGCGGCCTGGGACCCGGGATATTTCGCAACGATTTCTTCGAGCGTCTTGCGGGCACCGCCGAGGTTGTCCAGTGAAATCTGGTTGGCGGCGATGTTGAACAGCGCGTCGGGCACCTTGGGACTGGCGGGAGAGGCGGCGATCAGCTTTTGCTGATGCGCCAGCGCGGTTTTGTAGTCCTTCAGGGCGTAATACGAATAGCCGATCCAGTATTGCGCGTTGGCCGCCAGTTCGCTGCCGGGATGGGCCTTGAGAAAGCTGCCGAACCCGGCGATGGCGCCCGCGTAGTTGGCTTCACGGAACAGGGCGAGCGCGGCGTCGTAGCTGCGCAATTCGGGCGAGGGATCGGGCTGCGGCGCGCTTCCCGTCGGGGCCGCGGCGGCCTGCGCGGCGGGCACGGCAGAGGGCGCCGCTTCGTCCGCCGGCGCAGGCCTGGCCGCCCGGGCGAGTTCAGCGATGCGCTGGTCGAGATCGGCATACAGGTCGTTCTGCCGCTTGCCCAGCGTGTCAAGCTGATGCCCCCGGACTTCGTCCTGACCCCGGATTCTGGCGATTTCGGCCTTGAGCGTTTCAACCTCCTTCAGCAGATCCAGCAGTTGCTGGTTTTGCTGCATCGCCGCTTCCAGCTTGCCGAGTCGCGCATCGAGCGCATCCACCCGCTGCTGCAACGCCTGCATCCGGTTGCTCAGCTCGGTGGTGCCAAACAGCGCCCACGCCGGCTGGGCCAGCGCGAACACGCCCACGAGAATCAGACCGGTGCGCCGCATCGGACTTTACTCGTCGCCATACACCACATCGGTGCGGCGGTTTTCGGCATACGCCTCTTCGGTGCTGGCCGGGTTGCGCGGCTTTTCCTCGCCGAAGCTGATCGCTTCCATCTGCGCATCGCCCACTCCCAGCACGGCCAGCGCCTTGCGCACCGCTTCGGCGCGCTTCTGCCCCAGCGCCAGGTTGTATTCGCGGCTGCCGCGCTCGTCGGCATGGCCCTGCAGGATGACGCGCGCATCGCGTTTCGACATCAGGTAACCGGCATGCGCTTCGAGCATCGGGCGGTATTCGTCCTTCACCACGAAGCTGTCGAAATCGAAATGAATGCTGCGCCTGGACAAGGGGCTGGCCGGGTTCTTGCGCGGATCGCCCGAATCGCCGGGCAGCGCGCTGCCCGCCACGCCTGCGCCGCTCACGCCGGTGCTGTCGACGGCCGGCTTGGCCGCCGGGGCGGCGGTCGTGCCGCCGGTACGGTCTTCGACGGTGGCCTGCGTACTGCCGGTGGTGCCGCACGCGGACACGGTCAGTGCAAGCAGAATGGGCCAGAAAATCTTGTTCATCTGTCTCTCCTTTTGGAATGAAAACACTTCATCATAGGCCGTCCAGGCTTACACCCGAGCCACCCGTTCCCTACTCCCTATGGCCCCCAGGCCGGCTCGCGGGCGTCCACCCCCGATTCCGACAGACGCGCACGGGTCTTGCCATCCAGGCTCACCGTGCCGAGGATTCCGCGCCCGCCCTGCACGGTGGCATACAGCACCGCCTGGCCGTTCGGCGCGAAACTGGGCGATTCGTCGCGCGCGGTGTCGGTCAGCACGCGGATCTGGCCCGAGGCCAGTTCGTGCAGGACCACCCTGAAGCGCCCCTCATCGCGGCTGATATAGGCCAGATACCGGCCATCCGGACTGATCGCGGGAGAAACATTGTAACTGCCGTTGAAGCTCACCCGCCGGGGCTCGCCGCCGCCGGCCGGAACCTGGTAAATCTGCGCGCTGCCGCCGCGATCGGACGTGAAGTAGAGGGTCTGCCCGTCGGGCGAGAACACCGGCTCGGTGTCGAGATTGCCGCCGCGGGTCAGGCGGGCGAGCCCGCTGCCGTCGGCATTGATCAGATAAATCTGCGAAGCGTCGTCGCGCGTCAGCACCACGGCCAGACGCCGGCCGTCGGGCGCCCAGGCCGGGGCCGAATTGGAACCCTTGAACGCCGCGACCTTGCGGCGGCTTCCGTCCCGCAGCGACTGCACGTACACCACCGGCTTTTTGTCCTCGAACGACACATACGCAATGCGCGCGCCGTCGGGCGAGAACCTCGGCGAAATCACCGGTTCGCCGGAACGTACCACCGTGCGGGGATTTTGCCCGTCGGCATCGGCCACCCGCAGCTCATACCGCTTGCCCTGCTTCTGCACATAGGCGATGCGGCTGCTGAAGGCGCCGCGGATACCGGTCAGCTTTTCATGGACGACGTCGGCGATCTGGTGGGCCGTGGCGCGCCACTGCGCCGCTGAAATGGTGTAGCTGAAGGCCGCAAGCTGCGTCCGCTTGACCGCATCCAGCAGGTAGAAGCGGACTTCGAAGCGGCCGCCGGGCAGCGCCGCCACCTGGCCGATCACCAGCGCGTCCGCGCCCTTCCCGCGCCAGACGCCGTAGTCGACCTGCGCGGGGGCGTACGGCTGCTGCGCGCCGTCGACGCCCACCCGCCTGAATTGACCGCTGCGTTCGAGATCGTCTCCCGCGATTTCGGTCAGCGCCGGGGTTGGCTGCCCCGCTGCCGCCTGAAACGGCACCATCGCCAACGCGATCTTGTTGGCCGCACCGCCGACCACCTGGATCTCCATCGCGGCGCGCGCGGAAAACGGCGCGCTCAGCAAGGCCAGGCACAACAGGGGAAACAGCAGGACGGCACGCAGCATGGGAGCGAAAATCTCGATCATATGTGCTTGATTGGGGGACAAGTTTAACATGGCCGGCATGACGGGCCGGTCGGCGCGGCGGCCGGCGCGGCGCAAAACCTTGCCCGCAAGGGGCGGGCCGCGATGGTAGGGCCGACGAGTCGGCAACGACCACGTCACTGTTTGGGGCGATGGACGAAAGAAAGTTCCGGAACGAACGCGGCACGCGCATCACGATCGCCCGGCAGCGGCAACGGCGACGATTTTTCGATGGCGCGCACCACCGCCTCGTCGTACGCCACGTTGCCGCTCGATTTCGTCACGCGCACGTTCAGGACTTCCCCGGTGGGCAGCAGCTTCACCAGGCAGCGCACCTCGGGATTGCCGGTCAGGTTGTCGGGCAGGCGGGTGTTGCCGCGCACCGTGGCGCTGATCAGGTCGCGGTACTGCCCGATCGCGCTCGCCACTTCGGCCTGCCGCTTGCCGGCGGCCGCGCGCGCTTCGGCCTGCTTCGCCAGGCGCGCCCGGTTGGCAGCCTCCTCGTCCGCCATCCGCCGTATCAGTTCCTCGTCTTCCATCTGCCGCAGCAGTTCGCGTTTTTTCCGTTCGGCCAGTTGCTTTTCGCGTGCCGCCTTTTCCGCTTCGGCGCGGGCTTTTTCTTCGGCCGCCTGGATGGCCTGCAATTTTTTCTGGCGCTCGGCCTCGGCCTTTTTCCTTTCCAGCGCAATGTCGGGGGCCTTGGGCGGCGGCGGTTCCTTCGCCACCGGTTCGGGTGCGGGTACGGGCTTGACCGGCTCCGGCCCGGGCGGCTTCACCGCGGCGGGCGGCAACGATTCCCACACGTCGACCATCACCGGCGCGGGGTGTTGGGTCTGCCACGACACGCCGAACACCAGCAGCAGCACGAACAGCAGATGCACGCCCAGCGCCAAAGCGCCGGCTGCGAGCCTGGGGACGGGACGGGAGACGAAGGGCGCGTCTGCCGGAACGTTCATGGCGCGGGGCGGGCGAGCAGTCCGATGCGGGTGATCTGCAACCGTTGCAGGAGCGCCATCGTGCTCATCACTTCCTCGTAGCGGACATTCTTGTCGGCCGCGATGACCACCGGCTGATCCGGCAGGGCGCGGTGCAGCGCGGCGATTTCCGCCGCCAGCGCCGACTTCGCCACCACCCGCTCGTCGCCCGCCGCGGCACGGTTTTTCAGCACATATTCGCCCGACTCCCTGATGATGACTTCGAGCGGCTGCGCCGGGGTCTGCGAAGTCTTGCCGACGCTGGGCAGTTCGACCTGAGCGGGGTTGATGAAGGGCGCGGTCACCA
>JAJYXA010000244.1 GCA_021791235.1 Pseudomonadota bacterium | reverse complement strand
GATGGCACGCTGATCGAGTTCGCCAATACCCCCGACGCGGTCCATGTCGACCAGGCGCTGCTTGATCTGGTGAGCCGGCTGCACCAAGACTGCGGCGGCGCCCTGGCGCTGGTCAGCGGCCGCGCCTTGCTCGACCTGGAGTGGCGCCTGGGCAGCCTCAGACTGCCGATCGCCGGCCAGCACGGGCTGGAGCGGCGCGATGCCGCCGGCGCGATGCACGTCCATGGCGCGCCGACCGCCGCCATGGCGGCAATCAAGCTCAGGCTGCAAGCCGTGCTCGAACGGCACCCGGCGCTGCTGCTGGAGGACAAGGGACTGGCCCTGGCCGTGCACTACCGGCAGGCGCCGGCGCTCGCCGGCGCCCTGCATCGCCTGCTGCGGCGCCTGATCGATGCGACCGACGAAGCCTTGCAGTTGCAGACGGGCAAGCGCGTGGTGGAGATCAAGGCGCTGGGCTTCGACAAGGGCACGGCGCTAGAGGAGTTCCTGGCCGAGCCGCCGTTCAAGGGGCGACGACCGGTGTTCATCGGCGACGACGCCACCGACGAGCACGGCTTCGCGGTGATCAACCGGCTGCGCGGCCTGTCGGTCAAGGTCGGCCCCGGCCCGACCCAGGCCCGTTACCGGCTGCCCGACGTGGGCGCGGTGCGCGCCTGGCTCAGCAATGCAACGAAGGAAGGAGCGCCATGAACTCACTCGATCTCGCCCTCGTCGGCAACTGCTCGGTCGGCGCCCTGATCGACGCCCGCGCCGAGATGGTCTGGGCCTGCCTGCCGCGCTTCGACGGCGACCCGCTGTTCTGCTCGCTGCTGCGGGAGCGTGGCGGAGCCGAGGACTTCGGCTATTTCGCGGTGGATCTCGCCGATTTCGAGCGCGCCGAGCAGAACTATCGGGAGAACACCGCGATCCTGGTCACCCGGCTGTTCGACCGCCACGGCGGCTGCGTCGAGGTGACCGACTTCGCGCCGCGCTTCGGACGCTACGGCCGCACCTTCAAGCCGATGATGCTGATCCGGCGCTTGAAGCGCCTCTCCGGCAGCCCGCGGATCACCTTGCGGCTCCGGCCCGCCTGCAACGACGGCGCCGAGCGCCCGGCCGTCACCTGGGGCAGCAACCACATCCGTTACGTGACGCCGGAACTGGTGCTGCGCCTGACCACCGACGTGTCGATCACCGCGGTGCTGAAGGAGATCACCTTTTTCCTCGAGGACGCGGCGACCCTGCTCCTGGGTCCGGACGAGACCGTTCATGAAGCGGCCGGCGAGGTGGGCTATCGCTTCCTGGAGGAGACGGCCCAGTACTGGCGCGAATGGGTCCGCGCTCTGGCGATTCCCTACGAGTGGCAAGACGCGGTGATCCGCGCGGTGATCACCCTGAAGTTGAACGCCTACCAGGACACCGGGGCGATCATCGCCGCGATGACCACTTCCATCCCGGAGGCGGCCGGCAGCGCGCGCAATTGGGACTACCGCTACTGCTGGCTGCGCGACGGTTATTTCGTGGTCAATGCGCTGAACCGGCTGGGCGCCACCCGGACCATGGAACACTACATCGCCTACATCGTCAATGTCGCGGCCAACGCCGCCGGCGGGCGGCTGCAGCCGGTCTATGCCATCGACGGCCGGGCAAACCTGGAGGAGCGGGAGATCGCCACCCTGCCCGGCTACCGCGGCATGGGACCGGTGCGCATCGGCAACCAGGCCTACCGCCAGGTGCAGCACGACGTCTATGGTTCCGCCGTGCTGGCGGCGACCCACGCCTTCTTCGACCGGCGTCTGGCGCGGCGCGGCGACGAGGCGCTGTTCCGCAAACTGGAGCCCCTGGGCGAACGGGCGGTGGAGCTCTACGACCAGCCCGATGCGGGGCTGTGGGAGCTGCGCGGCAGCGCCCGCGTGCACACCTTCTCGGCGGTGATGTGCTGGGCGGCTTGCGACCGCCTGGCGCGCATCGCGGCGCGACTGGGTCTGACTGGGCGCGCAGAATACTGGCAGGCGCACGCCCTGCGCCTGCACCGGGTGATCGAAGAGCGCACCTGGAATTCCCGGCTGGGCAGCTTCGTCTCGACCTTCGACGGCGAAGCCATGGACGCGAGCCTGCTGCTGCTCAACGAGGTCGGCTTCCTCGACGCCGAAGATCCGCGCTTCGCCGCCACCGTGGCGGCGGTCGAGCGCGAACTCAGGCGCGGCGACTTCATCTTCCGCTACGTCGAGAAAGACGATTTCGGCGAGCCGGAGAATGCCTTCATCATCTGCAGCTTCTGGTACATCAACGCCCTGTCCTCGCTGGGCCGGCGCGACGAAGCCCGCGCCCTGTTCGAGAAGCTCCTGGCCCGGCGCAGCAGCCACGGCCTGTTCGCCGAACACATCGACCCCAAGAGCGGCGAGCAGTGGGGAAACTTCGTCCAGACCTACAGCATGGTGGGACTGATCAACTCCGCCATCCGCCTGTCCATCCGCTGGGACCAGGCGTTTTAGTGCCCGTTTTGCCCCGGAAGCTTTTACCCGGGGCAATTACGGGCACTTATGCCGCGTAGCGGCGTCGGCCGTTTTCTCACCAAAGCACTCCCCTGCGACAACCCGGACAACATGCCGTGCAACCGCCGCCACTTCATCACCTCTTCGAGCTTCGTTGCTTGGTCACAAAGGAGATCGCCCCGAGCAACGCGGTTTTTGAATTGTTCTGAATTTGTGGAATAATCGGCTCATTGGAGATGGCATACCTCCATGAACCCGCCGGTTCAAAACCGCCCCAACCAGGGTCGATGATGCCTACGCATGAGCCCGGACGGGTCACGTAGGTATCGCGCCTGTCCGAGAAGAAGCTACCAATACGGACAGGACCATGTGGAAACCGATCTTCGTCATCTCTCTGGGAGCCGCCCTCGGCGCCCTGCTCCGCTGGATTCTCGGCGTCAAGCTCAACGGCCTCTTCCCTACCCTGCCTCCCGGCACGCTGGTCGCCAATCTGCTCGGCGGCTACATCATCGGCCTGGCCGTCGCGTATTTCGCCCAGGTGCCCGGCATCGCCCCGGAATGGCGCTTGCTGATCATCACCGGTTTCTGCGGCGGGCTCACCACTTTCTCCACCTTCTCGGTCGAGACCGTCACGCTCCTGCAGCAAGGCCGTCTGGCGTGGGCAATGGGCGAGATCGCGATCCATGTCAGCGGCTCGCTGTTGATGACCTTTGTGGGGCTCGTGTCCTGGCATTGGCTGAAACTTCGTTGAGGAGCAACGTCATGGAAGGCTATCAGATCACTTTCTTCACCCAGCAGGACAAGCACCACCATGGCAAGCCGCTGGCCGACTGGCTGGTGCATCTCGCCCAGGAAATGGGCCTTCCGGGCGCCACGCTGATTGCCGGTAGCGAAGGCTTCGGCCATCATCACCGCATTCATTCCGCCCATTTCTTCGAACTGGCCGACCAGCCTCAGGAAGTTCAAATGGCGGTCAGCGCAGAAGACGCTGAACGCCTGTTCGCGCGCCTGAAAGCCGAAGGCGTGCATCTGTTCTACGTCAAGAGTCCGGTGAAGTTCGGCACCCTGGGCGAAACCGAATCATGATCGGAAGCCAGGCTCTGGCAGCTCTCGGGCTTGCCCCATGAACTCGATGCACGCCGACCACTGGCAGCGCGTTTCATTCCCCGCGTTGCGCGTTGGCTGGCCAACAGGCATGTCGCTGGAGCAAGCCGCTCGCTACGGCGTGGCGTCCGAGCAGCACCGCAATTACGTGCGCGTCGCCTTTACCAAGTCCAACTACGGCCCGCCGCTCACGGCGCGCTGGCTGAAACGTTCGGAAGAGTTCGAAGGGATATTGGAACCTTGCGTTTTCGACGAGCAGGAATCCGTTGCATCGCCAATCTAAGGAGCTACACATGAAAACCCGTATCCAGTCCGTCGATGCCATGGAAATTCTGGATTCCAGAGGCTTCCCCACGATTCGCGTCAATGTCGCCCTCGACGACGGCAGCCGCGCCGCTGCGTCGATTCCTTCCGGTGCCTCGACCGGCGAGAACGAGGCCACCGAGTTGCGTGATGGCGATGCGAGCCGCTACCAGGGCAAAGGCGTGCTGAGAGCGGTCGAGAACGTCAACGGCGAAATCGCTGCCGCCGTGATCGGCGGCGATGCCGCGCAGCAGGCGGCCATCGACCAACTGATGATTGATCTCGACGGCACCGAGAACAAGTCCCGCCTCGGCGCCAATGCCATCCTCGGGGTCTCGCAAGCGGTGGCGCGCGCCGCGGCGATCTCCTGCGGCGTACCGCTCTATGCGTGGCTGGGCGGCGTCGGCGCGCGGCACTTGCCGATACCGATGATGAACGTATTGAACGGCGGCAAGCACGCCGACAGCAGCCTCGACTTCCAGGAGTTCATGATCATGCCGCTCGGCGCGCCGACCCTGGCCGAGGCGCTGCGCTACGGCGCCGAGACCTTCCAGGCGCTGAAGAAGCTGCTGCACGGCAAGGGCTACGCCACCTCCGTCGGCGACGAGGGCGGCTTCGCGCCGCAACTGAAAGACGGCAACGAGGAGGCTTGCGAGCTGATCGTCGCCGCCATCGAGCAAGCCGGCTACCGACCCGGCGAGGATATCGCCATCGCCCTCGATCCAGCGGCCAGTTCGTTCTACCAGAGCGGCCATTATCGTCTGACGCGCAGCGGCCAGGGCGACAAGAGCAGCGTCGAGATGATCGCGCTGTTCGCCGACTGGATAGAACGCTACCCCATCGTCTCCATCGAGGACGGCCTCGCCGAGAACGACTGGGAGGGCTTCGCCCGCATGACGGCGGCCATGGGCGGCAAGATCCAAATCGTCGGCGACGACAACCTGGTCACCAATCCGCGCTTCATCGCGCGCGGCATCGCCGAGAAGACCTGTAACGCGGCGCTGATCAAGCTCAACCAGATCGGTACGGTCAGCGAGACCATCGACGCCATCCACCTGTGCCGACAGGCGGGCTGGGGCTTCGTCATCTCGCACCGCTCGGGCGAGACCGAGGACAGTTTCATGGCCGATTTCGCCGTGGCCATGGGCGGCGGCCAGATCAAGACCGGCTCGATGTGCCGCAGCGAGCGCATCGCCAAGTACAACCGGCTGCTGGAGATCGAGGCGGAACTCGGCGCTGCCGCACGTTTCGGGAAGTAGGGTACATGGCGGCAGGTCGAAACCAGTATTGCGGCGAGTGCTTCGAACTATTCGATGCCGATCTTGTGTGCTGCCCGCGTTGCGGTGCGTCGGATGCAATGCTGGGTTATCGGGACTACCAGCAGAAGCTGTTGCATGCGCTGGAACACCCGCTGGCCGAGGTACGGATGCGGGCCATCATCGCCATCGGCCTGCGTGGCGAGAGAAGCGCAGCGGAAGCGCTGGTCGATTGCGCCTTGCGGGCACCCGGGGATGTGGTGGAAGGGCTCGAAGTGGTGCGCAGCCTGGAAGCCATCCTCGCCGGCACAAGCGATCTTGCACCACTGAAACGGCTCGCCGAGACGCACCCCGCTCATGCGGTACAAGTTGCCGCGACTCGCGCCTGGTGCGGTCTTGGCTGAACGAATTTGTCAAAGAAGGAGAGAAAGAACATGAACCAGAATACGCCGTGCCCATTTTGCTCTATTGATGACGTGGCGCTAGGAAACGAATTGGCTTATGTTCGCTTCGACAAGACTCCGGTGAACCCCGGACATTGCCTGATCATCCCGTTTCGCCACGTGGCGGATTTCTTCGCCACCACGGAGGACGAACGCCGGGCCATGCTGGCGCTGGCGGACGCGGCAAAACAGATGCTCGACCGGGATTTTGCCCCCCAAGGCTACAACCTCGGCATCAATGTCGGGGAGGTCGCCGGACAGACGGTGCCCCACGTCCATCTGCATCTGATCCCGCGCTATCCGGGCGACGTCGACAATCCGCGCGGCGGAGTACGCGGCGTGATTCCGGCGCGGCAGAACTATTGATCCGAAGCGATGAAGGAATCCGACGCTCACCTCGAATTGCTGGAACTGCGTGCCTGCCTGACCGAGGCCGGCGGTGTGGCGGGTATGGATCGCGAAGCCTGTGTCCGCCTCTCCGAGAAGCTCGCGCAACACGCCTTCAACCTCGTGGTGGCGGGGGAATTCAAGCGCGGCAAGAGTACGGTCATCAATGCCCTGCTCGGCGTGGAGCTGTTGCCGACCGGAGTGGTGCCGTTGACCTCGGTGGTCACCCGCCTGCAATACGGAGAGGCGCCCGCCGTCACGGTAATTTTCGAAAACGGCGAGCAACGCACGGTCGCCCTCGGCGCCTTGTCCGATTACATCACCGAGCGGGGCAACCCGAAAAACGCCAAGGGCGTGCGGGAAGTGGCGCTGGCCTACCCGGCGGAATGGCTGAGGGGCGGCGTACGGCTCGTGGACACGCCGGGCATCGGCTCGGTGCACCAGCACAACACGGCAACCACCTACCGCTATCTGCCGCAGGCCGACGCGGTGATTTTCGTCGCCTCGGTCGACCAGCCGGTGAGCCGCGCGGAACTGGATTTTCTCGCCCAGATCCGCCGCTACGCGGGCAAGGTGTTCTGTCTGCTGAACAAGCTGGACTACCTGACGGAAGCAGAACTCTCGGAGTCCTTGGCTTTCACCACCGGCGCGGTGCGCGAGGCCCTGGGTGCGCCCGTGCCGATATTTCCCGTCTCCGCCCGGCTGGCATTGCAGGGGCGAATGGAAAACCATGCGCAGGCTCTGGCCCGTAGCCGCTTCCCGGAATTCGAAGCCGCCCTGCGCCGCTTCCTGCAGGAAGAAGGCGGCGCGCTGTGGGCGCAATCGCTGCGCCGGAGCTTGCTGCGGCTGCTGGCCGAGGCGCGGCTCGCCATCGAACTGGAGCTGCGGGCGCTGTCCGCGCCGCTGGAGCAACTGGAAGCGAACCTGCAAGCCTTCGCCGTCAAGAAGCGGGAAACCCTGCAAGCCAAGTCCGACTTCGGCGTCCTGCTCGAAGCGGACGGGCGCAAGCTCGTCAGGGAGAAGGTCGAGCCCGATCTGCAAGCCTTCAAGAGCGCGCTCGTGCCGCGCCTGCATGCCGCCCTGGAATCCTGGTATGGCGAGCTGCGCGCCCAGGGTTCCGCTGCCCTGCAGGCGGGACTGGAAGAGCGGCTGATCGCCGGGGTGCGCACCGCCTTCGATGGTTGGCGCATGGAACAGGACGCGGCGGTGGGCGATGCCTTCGAACGCCTGTGCGAGAGATTCTGGCGCCGCATCCAGGACACCGCGGACCTCTTGCTGCGTTACTCGGCCGAACTGTTCGCCATTCCCTTCGCCGCCGTCGGCACCGAATCCTTGTGGCAGAGCCGCTCGGACTTCTATTACAAATTCTGGGAGGAGCCACCGGCGTTGATGATGATGACCGATGGTTTCGTGCGTTTGCTGCCCGGAGCGCTGGGTCATCCCATCATCCTGCGCCAGGCGCGGCGCCGAGCCGCGGAACTTGCGGAAATGCAGTCCGGCCGGTTGCGCCACGATTTCGAGGAGCGGATCAAGAAGAGCGTGCTCGACTTTCGCCGCGAGATACTGGCACGCATCGAGGCCACCATCGCCGGTATCGAGACCGCTAT
>JAJYXA010000553.1 GCA_021791235.1 Pseudomonadota bacterium | reverse complement strand
CCAGTTCCGGGGCGTTGGCGGCCGCTCTGCCCGCCAGCATACAAAAGGCGCTGGCCATCCCTGCCAACAACCGGACCGGCACCATCGCGGATGTCGAGCACATCATCATCCTGACCCAGGAGAACCGGTCCTTCGATCATTACTTCGGCACGCTGCGCGGCGTACGCGGCTTTGCCGATCCGCGTGCAATCAAACTGCCGTCGGGCCTGTCCGTGTGGAACCAGCCCGACGGCACCGGCGCCGTGCTGCCGTTCCGCCCGCCGCTGGACAACCTGGGCATGCAGTTCCTGCCCGATCCGCCCCACGGCTGGAACGATTCGCATGCCGCGTGGAACGCGGGCACGTACGATCAGTGGGTGCCCAGCAAGGGCGTGGTCGCCATGACGTACTACACCCGGCAGGACATTCCCTTCCACTTTGCGCTGGCGGACGCGTTCACGGTATGCGATGCCTACTACTGCTCGCTGATGGGCCCGACCGATCCCAACCGCTACCACATGTGGACCGGCTGGTGCGGTAATGACGGCAATGGCGGCGGCCCGGTCATCACCAACGCCGAAGCCGGCTACGACTGGTCCACCTACCCCGAGCGCCTGCAGAACGCGGGCATTTCGTGGAAGGTCTACCAGGACATCGGCGACGGCCTGGATGCGGGCGGCTACTGGGGCTGGACCGGCGACCCCTACATCGGCAACTACGGCGACAACTCGCTGCTCTATTTCCATCAATACCAGAATGCGCAACCCGGCGATCCGCTCGCCGACTTCGCCAAGACGGGAACCAACATCCTGGCGCAGAACCGCGATCCGTTGAGGCTGCTCGACCGCTTCCGCGCGGACGTGAACAGCGGGAATCTGCCGCAAGTGTCCTGGATCGCCGCTCCCGAGGCCTTCGGCGAACATCCGAATTTCCCGCCCAACTACGGAGCGTGGTACATCGCCCAGTTCATCGACATCCTGGCGTCCAACCCGGAGGTCTGGAGCAAGACGGTGCTGTTCATCAACTACGACGAGAACGGCGGGTTCTTCGATCACATGGTTCCGCCCACGCCGCCGCAGTCGAGCGACCAGGGCGCATCGACGGTCGACGCCAGCGACGAAATCTACCCGGGCGACGCCGACCACCCGAGCGCGCCCTACGGGCTGGGCAACCGCGTGCCGATGATCGTGGTGTCGCCGTGGAGCAAAGGCGGCTGGGTCAACTCGCAGGTGTTCGACCATACCTCGCTGATCCGCTTCATCGAAGCGCGCTTCGCCGACGACCATCCCGAGCTGATCGAGACCAACATCACCGCGTGGCGCCGTGCGGTGGCGGGCGACCTCACCTCGGCATTCAATTTCGCCACGCCCGATGCGTCGTCCGCGCCGCTCCCGGACACCGCGTCCTACCTCCCGTCTGACCTGATCCGGCATCCGAGCTATGTGCCCGTTGCGCCGACGGCGCAGGCGCTTCCCAAGCAGGAAAAAGGGGTACGCCCGGCGCGCGCACTGCCCTACGTGCTGCATGCCCATGGAGCGGTCGATGCGGGCGACGGCGCGTTCCGCATCGACTTCGGCAATATGGGCGACGCAACGGCAGTGTTTCACGTGCGCTCCGGCAATGGCGACGAGGCCCCCCGCAGCTACACGGTCGAGCCCCGGAAACAGCTGGCCGACGTCTGGAGTGTCACCTCGACCGGCGCGTCCGATTACGATCTGGCGGTCTACGGACCCAACGGCTTCCTGCGCGCCTTCAAGGGCGGCATCTCGGGTGCGCGCCGGGCACGGCTCGACGTCCGGGCCCGCTACGATGAGGCCGGCCATGGCATCGTGCTGGAGATCACCAATCAAGCCCAGCACACGGCGAAGGTTCACGTCCTCGACCAGTACACCGGACGACGCGTCGAAGCCGAACTCAAGCCCGGCGCAAGCTTCTCGAAGCACTGGTCGCTGAAGCGTGTCTTCGGCTGGTACGACCTGCTTGTCACGGTCGAGGGGGATGCCGGCTTCGCGTGCCATTTCGCCGGCCACGTTGAAACCGGGAAAGGCAGCATCAGCGATCCGGCGATGGGCGGGCTTGTTCCGGACGACCTCCCCGGCCTCGAGGACCGCGATGCGGACATGGAACATACCAACCGGGGCCGTTGATACCCCCATGCTGAGGCAGGCGCGCGAAGCCCTGCCTTCGCGGGTGACGGCCTGGCCCTGCCAGGCCGTTGTCTGAACGTTCCGGCTACTTCTGAATGCCGGGACGGGAGGTGATCTGGAAGCAGTTCCCGCCACTCTTCTTGGCGACGTACATCGCTTCGTCGGCATACCGGATCAACTGCTTGTAATCGTCGCTGTGGTCGGGATAAAGCGCGACGCCAATGCTCGGAAAGACCTGCACCCGGTGACCCGCCAGGTCGAACGGCTTGGCAAGCGCCACACGAATCTTCTCGGCAACCAGCAAGGCCTGTTCAGGCTGGGGAATGCCGTGCAGCAGCACCAGGAACTCGTCGCCGCCGACGCGTCCGACCGTGTCCGATTCACGTACGCACTGCTTGAGGCGGTGGGCCACTTCCTGCAGCAGAAGATCGCCGACGGGATGCCCCAGGGTGTCGTTCACCTGCTTGAATTTGTCGAGATCGAGGTAGAGCAGGGCCAGCGGAGTCCGGTTGCGTTCGGCCCACTGCAGCGAGGTTTGCAGGCGGTCATGGAACAGTTCGCGGTTGGGCAGGTCGGTCAGCGGGTCGTGGCGCGCGATGTGCTGCAGCCAGGTTTCCATCTGTTTGCGCTCGATCACGGGCGCGATCTGGGTGGCGACGAACTGCAGCAGCTCGACATCCTCCTTGGTATATCGAACCTCGGCGGAATAGCTCTGCACCACCAGGGCGCCGATGACGCCGTTTTTTGCATTGAGCGGAACACCCAGCCAGTTCATTGCATCCCTGCCCATATCGGGCCGGGCATATCCGGTTGGCGCCCCGCCGGCATCGTGCGCCAGAAGCAGGACGTGGCCGGTACGGATGACCTCTGCGCTCAGCGCCGTCGAATCCAGTTTTTGCGGGGCAGGCGCCTGGTCGTATTCGTCGACATAGTAAGGAAAGCTCAGCTCGTCCTTATTCTCGTCGTAAAGCGCCACGAAGAAATTGACCGCCGGCAACAAGCCGCCAAGGATCTGGTGGATTTGCTGAAACAGGGTGACCAGGTCCTCACCCCAGTGCGCGGCTTCGGAAATGGCATAGAGTGCAGCCTGCATGGAGTCGGCGCGCTTGCGTTCGGTCACATCGCGTGCCACGGCCACCCTCACCTGGTCCGCCTCCGACCAGCGTGCCGACCACATGATATGGACGACTTTGCCGTCCTTGCGCACATAGCGGTTCTCGAAATGAGGCTGGGGACACCCGGCGACAATATCGTCGGCCTGCTGCAGCGTCCGCGGCCGATCCTCGGGGAACACAAAGTCGATCATCGGCCTGCCGATCATTTCTTCCGGTGTGTAGCCGAAAATCCGTTCACACGCAGCGCTGACAAAAACAAAACATCCCCGCGTGTCTACGACGCAGATAGCGTCGAGCAGCAGATCCATGACGTTGCTCAGGGGGACGGGATGATTGGTCTTCATGTGACGGTATTAATTTCGCTGACTGCAGACCCGGGTCGGGCGCAGGTATTCATGGTCATCGTATAGGTGTTGTCAGCGTTCACACCTGCTTCGATCGCCGCTAGGCGACCCAAGGTCCTGTCATCTGGCTAGCCTATTCTAGCCCTTGGCGCCGCGAATCCGGCACTGCCTTCAAACCACGGGCTGCCGGCCCGGGCAAACCGGCGCGTCGATGAGCGTCTTTCGCTCGCGCTTCGGGCGCCCGACGTGTATGTTCAAGCCCCAGGCAAGGCGTGGGGACACCTTGCCTCAACGCACCCGTGGTACGCTGAAACGACACGAAAGACCTTTACCACGGATCAGGTTCATGAGCGATGAGTGACATAGCAAAAGACGGAGAAATCGACAGCGCGGTCTACAAGACCCTGCTGGAATCCACCCAGGCCATCCCCTGGAAAATCGACTGGCAAACCATGCAGTTCGCCTACATCGGGCCGCAGATCGAGCGCCTGCTCGGCTGGTCGCCCGCAAGCTGGGTGAGCGTGGAGGACTGGGCGACCCGGATTCACCCCGAGGACCGGGAACGGGTGGTGAATTTCTGCGTCGCGCAGTCCAAGGCCGGAACCGACCACGAGGCAGACTATCGAGCCCTGACGCAGGACGGCAATCACGTATGGATACGCGATGTGGTGCATGTGGTGCGCAACGAAAACGGCGAGGTCGATTCGCTGGTCGGATTCATGTTCGACATCAGCGAGCGGAAAAAAACCGAAGAGCAGCTGATCGTCCTGCAGAAGGAACTGGAAGCCCTGTCGTTCAAGGATGGCCTGACCGGCGTCGCCAACCGGCGCAGGTTCGATTCCATCCTGGAAGTGGAGTGGGCCAATGCGCGGCGCAATAACCAGCCGCTCTCGGTCATCATGCTCGACATCGATCATTTCAAGCAGTACAACGACCACTATGGGCACCTCCAGGGAGACGCCTGCCTGAAACAGGTCGCGCAGGTTCTGAATTCGGCCGCCACCCGGGCACGCGATCTCTTTGCCCGCTTTGGCGGAGAAGAATTCGTGCTGGTGCTGCCCGAGACGGACGAGAAATCGGCAGCCAAGATCGCCGAGCGATGCCGCAATCTGATTTTCAAGGAACAGATCGCGCACGCAGCCTCTCCGGCCAGCCAGATCCTGACGCTAAGCATCGGGGTGAGCTCCATTACGCCCTCACACCAGGATGACCCCCTCGGATTCATCGAAGAAGCGGACAGACGGCTTTATCAGGCGAAGCAGCGCGGCCGCAACTGCATCGTCAAAAGCAGTTAGGTCCCTCTGACGGGATCCCCCACGGCACTTGTGCGCCGGCACTTCAGGGGGCCGCTGTAATCATCCTTCCTGCGTTGCCCGCCGCGCCCACGCTTTGCGTGCTTCTTCCGCCCCTCCCATGAGTACCGCCAACGCCGCAGCAAACAGCCACACCGCCGGCCCGACCGGCGCGGTACCAAATAGCCAGTTACCTGCCGGCGTGTAAACGATGAACAGCAGCAGGCCCAGTTCCGCCGCGATGCCGAGCAGGATCAGTGGATTGCCGAACAGCCCGAACGACAGCGAAGACTTGAGCGGATGGCGGCACAGGAAGACGTTCATCACCTGCGTCATCACGATCGTCGCCAAACAGGCCGTGGTCGCCTGCAGGTAAAGCGGCGCGGTTCTAGCCAGGGGTTCGCCGTAGTGCCAGCCGGCGGCGTCGAGGACGAAGAAAAACACCGTCATAGCGGCCGCCGCTTCGAGCACGCCGAGGAACAGGTAGGCGCGGGCGATCAAATTCCATGACAGCAGCCTTTCGTTGCGCGCGCGCGGCGGACGCCGCATCACGTCGGGGTCGGGTTTTTCGGCGCCGAGCGCAAGCGCCGGCAGCATGTCGGTGCCGAGGTCGACCGCGAGGATCTGGATGATGGTCAGCGGCAGTGGAATGCGAAATAAAACAAAGGCGAGATAGGGCACCAGCTCGGGAATGTTGGAGGACAGGATGTAGGTGAGGAACTTGCGCAGGTTGTCGAACACCGCCCGACCTTCCTCGATGGCCGCGACAATGCTGGCGAAGTTGTCGTCGAGCAGGATCAGGTCCGCTGCTTCCTTGGCGACATCGGTGCCGGCAATGCCCATGGCGATGCCGATGTCGGCGACCTTTAGCGCCGGGGCATCGTTCACCCCGTCGCCCGTGACGGCGACGATTTCACCCTTTTTCTGCAGCGCCACGGCGATGTGCATTTTCTGTTCGGCGGCCACGCGGGCGAACAGAATCTCCGGCGCATCCAGCGCCAGCTGCAACTGTGCCGCAGAGAGGCGACCCAGATCGTCGCCGGTGATGACGACCGGCTGCGCGGTCTTCACCAGGCCGATCTCGCGGGCGATGGCCAGCGCCGTGTGCGGATGGTCGCCGGTGACCATGATCACGCGAATGCCGGCCGCGGCGCAGCGCGCCATGGCCCCCGGCACTTCGGGCCGCGGCGGGTCTTCCAGCCCGACCAGACCCGACAGCGTCAGGCCACGCTCCTCGGTGGGCAAGCCGCCGTCAATCGCGGCATGGGCAAAAGCCAGCACGCGCAGGCCGGCCTCGGCCATCTCGTCCTGCGCGGCGAGCAGATGCACTTTCGCGGCGGCGTCGAGCGGCACGACCGTGCCGTCGAGTTGCACGAAATCGCAGGCCGCGAGCACCGTCTCCAGCGCCCCCTTGCAGTAAAGCATGTTCCCCTGCGGCGTTTCGCACAGCACCGACATGCGCTTGCGGTCGGTGTCGAAGGGAATCTCGTCGATGCGCGCGTAGCCGTCGAGCGTGCCGGCCCCCTGCCGCCCCATGGCGGCCAGCGCCACTTCCATCGGGTCGCCCAGCCATTCGTGGTTGCCGTGATTGTTGACCTCCTTCAGGTTATGGCAGAGCGCGGCGTTCACGAAGAGCGCGCGATGATCCACTGCCAGTCGCGGCTGCGCCGCGATGTCGTTCGCCGCGAAAAATCCGCCGCCCAGCCACAGACGCTGCACCGACATGCGGTTCTGCGTCAGGGTGCCGGTCTTGTCGGACAGGATCACCGTGGTCGAGCCGAGCGCCTCCACTGCCGGCAGATGCCGCACCAGCGCATTGCGCTTCGCCATGCGTTGCGTCGCCATGGCAAGCGACAGCGTCACGGTCGGCAGCAGGCCTTCCGGCACGTTGGCGACGATGATGCCGATGGTGAACAGCAGGTTCTCCCAGAACGGCAGGCCAAGCGCCTGGCCGATGAGGAAGAACACGCCGCCGATACCGCTGGCAAGCACGGCCACGATGCGGGAGAGCCGCACGATCTCGCGCTGCAGCGGTGAGGTGGTTGCGCCGACGGTCTGCGTCAGATGGGCGATGCGACCAAATTCGGTACGCATGCCGGTGGCGTAGACCACGGCACGGGCCTGGCCCGACACCACCGAGGTGCCGGCCAGCACGATGTTCTTTGCGAGGAGCGGCGACACTTCCGGATGGGGATCGGCATTGCGTGCCTTGGGCAGCGACTCGCCGGTGATCGTCGCGGTGTTCACGCGCAGCCCGAACGCCTCGACCAGCCGGCAGTCGGCCGGCACGAAGTTGCCCTCCTCCAGCAGCACGATGTCGCCGGGCACCAGATCGCTGGCGAGCATCTCCACGACCTCGCCATCCCGCGACACCATCACCAACTGCGGCAGCAGCTGACGCAACGCGTCGATCGCCCGCTCGGCCTTGTATTCCTGCCAGAAGGAGAAGACGCCGTTGATCAGGATGACGCCAACGATGGCGACGCCCAGCCGCACCATGCCCTGGCCGGGATCGAAATATTCGGCGAGAAACGCCAGTGCCGCCCCCAGCCACAGGATGATGGCGAAGAAATGGGTGAACTCGCGGGCGAAGCGCAGCAGCAGGCTCTCGCGCCGTACCTCCTCGACGTGGTTGGGGCCGAACTCCGCGAGGCGCCGCTGCGCCTCGGACGCGGCCAGCCCCGCAGCCGACGTGTGC
>JAJYXA010000412.1 GCA_021791235.1 Pseudomonadota bacterium | reverse complement strand
TAATAGAGATCCTCGCGAAAGTCACCGCCCTCCACCATTTGCTTGAGATCGCGGTGCGTGGCGCAAACCAGCCGCAGGCTGACCGGTATCGGTATCTCGCCGCCAACGTGGGTGATGCGCCGGTCCTGAATGGCACGCAACAAGCGTATCTGCATGGCTGGCGGCATGTCGCCTATTTCATCGAGAAACAGCGTGCCGCCCTCGGCCTGCTCGAACACCCCCTTGTGCGCGCGCGCGGCGCCGGTGAAGGCGCCCTTCTCATAGCCGAACAGTTCCGCCTCGAGCAGGCCCGCGGCGAACGCGCCGCAATTGACCGCGACGAAGGGTCGGTCTGCCGCCTTGCTGCCGCGGCGATGTAGTTCGCTGGCGACCATTTCCTTGCCGACCCCGGATTCGCCGGTGATCAGCACGTTGCTGCCGGAATCCTTGATACGATCGATCAAGGTCTCAAGCGCGCGCATGGCGGGCGATATGCCCAGGCAGGGCTCGACCTTGGACGGCGCCCCCCCGGTCGCCAGATCTCCGATTTTTTTCAGCAGCACCTCGATGTCGAAGGGCTTCTTGATGTAATCGGCGGCGCCCAGTTTGAGCAGGCGCACAGCCTGGTCGATTTCGCCGTAGCCGGTGATGAACAGGTAGGGCGGAAGCGCGACGGCTTCGTCGAGGAGGGTCGCGTAGAGTTGCTCGCCCGACATGTCCGGCAGACGGATGTCGCTGACCACCAGATCGAAACGGCGGCGCGGCAGAGCGAGCAGCGCCTCGCGCCCCGTGCGGAACCAGGTGCAGTCATAGCCCTCGAGTTCGAAGCGCTCGGCCAGCGCGTCGCCGACGATCTCGTCGTCTTCGATCAGGCACAGGCGCAGCTTGGCGGAAGCGGTCACGGCGATACTCCTAGCGGGCGGCAAAGGGCAGGGTCACTTCGAATCGGGTGCGGCCGGCGCCTGCGGCCATCGCGCTATCGACGGCGATGGCGCCGCCCAGTTGCTTGACGATCTGATAGCAGACCCAGAGCCCGAGGCCGCGACCGTTTTCGCCGGCGTTGGTGAAGGGCTCGAACAGGTGCTCGGTCTGCGAATCGCTCAGGCTGCGGCCGCCATTGACCACCTCGAACCGGAGCACGGATCCGCTCAGCGCAACGGCGGCTTCGACGTCGCCGCCCTCCTCCGACGCCTGGACGGCGTTGAGGATCAGATTGATCATGACTTGCCGCACCAGGGTGGAAGGCAGGGGAACAGGCTCGCTCAGCGCCGCCGTCCAGGCGACGGCAACGCGCCGTTTGTTGGCTTGCGGTGCAATCAGGGTCTGCACGTCGTCGATGTCCTGCGGCGCGAAGTCGCGACTATTCACCTTGGCCTCGACCAGCAGCGCGGCGACGGTCTCCGTGATCTGGGTCAGGCCACGTTCGAGCAGCGTCAGCGTCTTGCTGGTGCGCGCGTCCGGTGCGCCGTGATGACGCAAGGTGTTGATCGAGGTGAGCATGCCCAGCAATGGATTGTTGATTTCGTGCGCGATGCCGGCGGCGAGCCTGCCGATCGCGACCAGCCTTTCCGAGTGGATGATCTCCCCCTCGATCAGCGCCTTCTCCCGCAACTGCTGCAGGGTCCGGTTATAGGCCTGGAACAAGCGCCCCAGTTCGTCTTCGTAATCGTAGATTTTCGCAGGCAACTCGTCGGGAAGGCCGTGCCCGAGTTGCTCCATGCGCTCCGTCAGGCGCAGCAGCGGCATCGCCGTGCGCTGACCCCAATACCAGTTGATCGGCAGCAGCACGGCGAGCACCAGCAGAACCACCCAGCTCAGCTGTCCGGCACTCGCGATAATGCGCGGCCAGAGGATTTTCTTGGCATATATTTGAATCAGCGTGCCCAGGCGCGTCTGCTCGTCCATGATGGGCGTGGCGACGTACAGATAATCTGAGGCCGCCGGCGCGATCACGCTGGTCTCATCCCCCAACTTTGCTATGCTCGCCGCAACGAGGGCGTACTCGCCCGAGCGCCGGGCGAAATCGGCGAGCATGGGCAAACGCCGCGGACGCGTGGAGACATACACCTGGCGCTGTGCATCGAGCACGAGCAGAGTATCGGCCTGGATGGCGTTTTCACGGCTAGCGCCGTGCAAGGGCGCGTTGATGATTTCATAGGCTTGCCACACATGATCCTGGAGCAGTACCGGGACCAGCGTCTTGGCCAGGATCTGGCCCTGACTCGTGGCATTGCGCAGCATGTCGCGCTTGACGTCGTCGTAGCTATGGATGAACAGAGCGGTCGAGGTGATGACCGCGGTGGTGACGATCAGGGCGCTTCCCCACAAGGGAATCTTGTAGCGAAAGCTCAGGTTGAACAGGCTGCGCAGCGGCATTTTGCGCCTGCTATTCTTCGCCGAATTCGCGCATCATCCGAGCGACCAGCTCGTAGTTCCTGGCGTCGCCGACGACGAAGCCGTCGAAATCGAGGCGCTCGAGCAAAACCTTGCCCGCGCCGTCGTCGGCCATGGTCAGCAGCATTTTCTGCATGGCTTGGAAGCTCCCCGCGGACACGGCATGGTTCGCGACGAAGGGCGGGAAGCCATACTCCGGCGACTGGCTGACGATCCGGGTGCGGCCGGTAATATCCCCCCTGATCTTGCTCAGGGCGTCCCAGACGTAGCTGTCCACCGAACCGCCATCGGTGAGGCCGTCGGCCACCGCTTCGATCAGGCTGAGGTGGGAATAGGTGAAGAAGGTGCGTTTGAAAAATTTACCGGGGTCTTCGCCCAACTGGCGCAGTTGATAGCGCGGCGTCAGGTAGCCGGTATTTGAATAGGGATCGGCATAGGCGAAGATCTCGTTCCTGAGATCGAGCAGGCTGGTGACATCGCGCCTCCCGGCCGGAACGATAAAGTAGGCGCGGTAATAAGGGCGGCCTTTGAACAGGGGAACGGCGAGCAGGCGCACCTGCTTGCGCAGGTAGACGAAGGGGTAGTCGCAGATCCAGGCGAAGTCGATCTGCTCCAGGCGCAGCAAATCCATGGTCTCGCGATAACTGTTTCGCTGCACGAACACGACGGGCTGCTGCAGCTTGGCTTCCATATAGGCGCGCCAGTCGGCCAGCAAGCCGTGCTGATTGCCCAGAAAGATCGGCGTCAGACCCACGCGTACGGGGCGCCTGGGCAGTGCGGCGAGAGTCGGAGCGAGCGCGAGACCGGCGCAAGCGCCCAGGAACAGTCGGCGTGTCGTCATGGTGCATCCCCATCGATCGCTACCGATCGGTAGCGGCTTATCAAGATATCGGCGTTGATAGCGAATCAGTGTTACCTGACGGTAGCGATTATGAACATATCCATTGCAATAGCTACTTTATGGTAACGATTTTCCGCATTTGCCCCGCCACATAGAGTCAAGTGCATCAATCGTGCCTATTTTTCTTCTTTTAATCCGCGTGTTGCCGGGATTGGCCCGGTCTTTGCTGCCGGTATGGCAAGCCGTTAATTTCGGATTGACCAGGTGGGCTTTCCAAGAAATCTCGACGCCGCAGTCAAGGCAGATTATGAGGACTCCAACGGAGGATAGTGATGAACGAACACGACAAACCGGGAGACAGCTTGAGGACTGGCCGCCGATATTTTCTCGGCGCCGCCCTGGGCACAGCGACCGCGGTGGCAACCACGGCTGCTTCAGTGCTTGCGGGGGCTGGATCGGCGCAGGCACAGCCGGCTCCCGCGCCAAACGATGGGAACAATGCCTTCGGCGCGCTGCCGACATCCTTGACGCCTGCTGGGACCGACTATGAGGTGGGGCAGGATCGTTCGGTGTATGCCTACACCGCCAAGGACGGCGATCTGGCCAAGACCGGATTTGCCGGCAAGCGCTGGAGCATGCTGATCGATCTGCGCAAATGCATCGGCTGTCAGTCCTGTACGACGGCGTGCAAGTTCGAAAACAACATTCCCGTGGGCGTATTCCGCACCTGGGTACCCGACGTGGAACTGGGCACCTTCCCGGACACCAAGCGCGCTTTCCTGCCACGGCTGTGTAACCACTGCGAGCGGCCCTCGTGCATCGAGGTCTGTCCTGCGGGTGCGACGTGGCAACGCCAGGACGGTGTCGTCGAGATCGACAACGATCTGTGCTGGGGCTGCGGCGCCTGTGTCAACGCCTGTCCCTACGACGCGCGCTTCATCAATCCCGTCACCGAGACTGCCGACAAATGCACCTTCTGCGCCCAGCGCGTCGACCAGGGCCTGCTGCCGGCCTGCGTCGAGACCTGCGTGGGGGGCGCCCGCCAGTTCGGTGATCTCAACGACCGGAACGATCCCATGACCAAACAAGTGCTGAGCGAGGCCATTCAACAGCTCAAGCCTGGCACAGGCAACGAGCCGAGAGTGTTTTACATCGGCCTGACGACGGAACTGCAGAACAACCTGCCTGGCAACCCGACCCTCTGGTCCGTGGAGCAAAAAGACATGGGCCGCGATCAGGGCGACTGGGATATCGCTACCAGCAAGGAGGCCAGCCATGTCTAATCCCCTGACCACGCCGCAATTGGTATTGCCCCTGCGGCACCTCAACGAGTTGTTCAACGTCGCGCACGACCGGCCCTTCTCGATCCTGTTCGCCAACTACTCCTGGGCACTGGGCGTCGCCGGCGGGCTGGCGCTGCTGTGGGCGATCAATGCCTGGATCAATGTCCGGCGCGGGCAATTCGATGCCGTCGAACACCGCTTCACCATGCCGTTGATCGCAGCCTTGATCGTGGGCGGCTTCGTCAATGTGCTGGCCGAGGTGGAACAGCCGGGGCATCTGATCTACGGCTACTACCTCGGCTGGTACAACTGGGATACGGCGATCATCAAGTACGGCATCATCCTGCTGCCGATATTTCTGGTGCTGGCTTGGTGGCTGAGCTTCCAGTCCATCCCGAGGCAACGCCTGGACGACAAGATCGGACGCCTGCCCGGAGCGTGGCGCAAGCTGGCCGACATCTTCAGCTTCGGTAGCCGCCATTACAGCCTGTTCGACAGTCCGGCTCGGACGCGCATCGTGTTGGCTGCGATGATGTTCCTGGGCTTGTTCGCTCCGATGTATTCGGCGCTGTTCCTGATGAACGAACACGGCGTTCCGTTATGGAACTCCCCAGCTCAGGCCATGCTTTTCCTGGCCAGCGCCGTCGGCGTGGCAGCCCTGTTGGAACTCGTCGTCGTGCCCGCGCTGGCCTGGCTGGTGACCGCTCGTTGGGTCGCCGCGCCGCAGAACAACCGCTGGACGGCGGTGATCGCCCTGGCCGTCTGTACCGTGGTCTGGTACGGCTGGATGTGGTGGATCGGCCGCTTCGGCACCATCGAGGAAGGGCGTGCCGCCAACCTGTTCATGGGGCCGTACGCGGCGGAAATTTTCTGGAACTGGACCGCCATCGGCCTGCTCGCACCCATCCTGCTGTTGATCACGCCGAGCGGTCGCAGCCCGGTAGCCCAGGCGCTGGCCTGCGCGGGTGCCGTGTGGGGAAGTTATTCGACCCGCATCGGCATCCTCCTCGGCGGCGAAGCCATCAATCGCAGCGGCGCCGGCTACCTGAACTTTCACTTGAATTTCGAGGCGCTCTGGTACAGCGGCGTGAGCGCATTGTTGACGCTGGGCATCCTGGCCGCATTGCTGGCCGCAGTGCCTCGCGATGAGGCTCAAGCCACCCCTTCCTCAGTTGCCAATAAAGGTTGATGCCATGGACATCTCACGTCGAGGCTTTCTCACTCTGAGCGCCGTTGCCGGCTTGGGTGCGGGCACGCTCGGTTTTTCCAAGCGGCTGGTCGATCTGGTGCCCTTCACCAACAGGGGACGCAAGGCGCTGCACCCGATCTACGGCAACGCCAACACCCCGGAATGGCTGCGCAACCCGAAAACCGACGCACTCACGGCCAATCCGCAATGGACCCTGCACCATACGGTGGACCTGCAGTGCCACAGCGAATGCGGTTTGCGCGTCAAGATCGACCGCAAGACCGGGCGCGTTCAGCGCATCATCGGCAACCCCTATCACCCCAACACGCTGAGCGAGTACACCTCCTGCACGACGCCGCTGATCGACACCGCGCGGCACCCGGGCACGGTCTGCGCGCGGGGCAACTCCGGCATCCAGACCGCCTACGATCCCTACCGAGTGATGGTGCCCCTCAAGCGCGTGGGGCCACGCGGCAGCGGCCAATGGAAACCGATCAGCTGGGAGACGCTGATCGCGGACGTCAGCGAAGGCGGCAAGATCTTCGCCGACACCGGCGACGCCATGAGCATGGGTCTCGATGTGCTCGGCTTTCGCGACCTTTACGCCAAGCGCGATGAATTGATGGACGCCAATGCGCCGGAACTCGGCAAACGCAGCAACGGCTTCGTCGTTCAGGGCGGGCGCCTGGTCGGCACGCGCATGACCTTCGTCGAACGCTTCGCGCACACCTTCGGCAGCGTCAATGTGTTCGATCACGTCAATGTGTGCGAACTCAGCCACCATATCGGCCACCAGCACGTTTTCTCCGGCATCAACATGACCCAGCCGGACGTGCGCGAGGCCAAGTTCATCATTTACTGGGGTACCCAGCCCGGCGACGCCAATTTCCCGATGCAGATTCAAGGTAAATTCGCTGCCGAAGCGCGCGCCAAGGCCGATGGGCTGAAGTATGTCGTGGTCGATCCCAAGCTCAGCCGCGGCGGCGTGGTCGGCGACCGCGCCAGCTGGCTGCCGATCAAGCCCGGTACCGACGGGGCGCTGGCACTCGCGATGATCCGCTGGATCATCGACCACAACCGCTACAACGCGGCTTACCTCTCCTATCCGACGCAGGCCGCCGCCGTGACGGCCGGCGAACTCTCGCACACCGACGCCAGCCATTTGGTCATCGTCGATCCCCAGCACCCGCAGGCGCGCCATTTCCTGGGCGCGCAGGACGCGGGGCTGGGTAGTCCCAAGGCTACCGGTGAGGATGACCGCGTGGTCATCGATGCGGCCAGCGGTAAACCCGCACAGGCCGGCACGGTGAAAGCGGCGCAGATCGAATACGCGGGGACGGTCAACGGGGTGGCCGTGAAGTCGGCTTTCCGCCTGCTGCGCGAAGCGGCCGAGGAACACAGCGTCGAAGAGTACGCGGCCATCTGCGGGATCGAGCCTCAGCGCATTGTGGAGGTGGCGCGTGAGTTCACCAGCCACGGCCGGCAGGCCGTCAGCACCATGTACCGCGGCGTCGTCAAGCATCCCAACGGCTACTACAACGGCGTCGCGGTGCTGCTGCTCAATCTCCTGATCGGCAACATGAACTGGACCGGCGGGCTGACCGCAGGCGGTGGCGGCTATAACGTCAAGAAGGGGCTCTACGACATCGAGAGCGTCCCCGAAGCCGAGGGTCTGGCCAAGGGCGTGATCATCAATCGCGAAAAGGTCCATTACGAGGACACCAGCGAATACAAGGCCAAGGTGGCCGCCGGTCAGAATCCCTACCCGTCTAAGCGGCCGTGGTTCCCCTTGAGCTCCAACATGTTTACCGAAACCCTGCCTTCGGCGATTCAGCGCTATCCGTATGGGGTGGACATTCTGCTGTGGCACAAGGCTACGCCGCTGTATAGCGTGCC
>JAJYXA010000335.1 GCA_021791235.1 Pseudomonadota bacterium | reverse complement strand
CGTCGGGAACGCAAGATCCTTGTTCGGCAGCGGCGAGTAGGCGATCTTGTATTTGGGCAGGTCGATTTTCGCGAGATTGTTCTTCTTCGCGATGCCTTCGACCTTGTAGTAGGTGTCGATCAATTGATCGGCATAGAACTTTATTTTCGCCTTGCCCGGCCCCTTGAACTTGTCCTCGGCGCCGCCCAGATACTTGCTTTTTACACTCTTCTTGCTGCCGACGAAGCCCTGTTCCACCGCGACGGAGAAGTCCTTCTTCGTCCTGTCGGCCCAGATCACCTCAACGCCCTCGCGCGTCGTATAGTCGCGGCCGGGCTTGAACTTGACTTGCTTGAGATTCCAGGACGCGTTGCACGCCTCGGCGAATTTGTCGCGCAGGTTCAAGCGCTTCATCAACTCCCACATGATGGTGAAGGCGTCGTGCTCCAGATTGTACGGGTTGGTCATCGGCTGGCGGATTGCATTGTGTCCCGTGTCCGGAGTGCCGCGCGTAGGCGCGTAGTGCCAGGATTCCAGGTAGGTCTTGTCGGGCAGCACGATATCCGCATACCAGGCCGTCTCGGTCATGAGCACGTCGATCACCACGTTAAAGGTCTTGGCCAATCCTTCGAACTGCTGTCCCGAATTCGGGATCGACATCGGGCGGTTCGTGCCGTAGAAGATCTGCATCTCCGGCGTGTACTCAAGCCCCCAGGCCTTCGGATCCTGTACCGTGATATTGGTCTGCTGCGCGATGTGGTGATTCGAATACGGGAAGAACACGCTTTGCGCCAGGTCCGTACGCTTGGGCGGAAATTGGCACACACTGACGTCGAAATACTGCGGTTTGCTGTAGGCCCCGCCGAGCATCAAGCCGCCGACTGCGTCGATCGATCCCACCAGCATGTTGAGTATCAGTCCGGTGCGCCAGCCCTGAACCCCGTACTCTTTCGCCGTGATGCCGCGGAAAGTGTAAAGGACCGCGGGGCGGTAGCGCAGCGTCTGGCCGTCGATCACGATCGTCTCGCCGATGCGCGCTTCCTTCGCGAACAATTGCGCCAGGCGCACGATGGTCGCGGCAGGCACGCCAGCCACTTCTTCGGCGTATTGCGGCGTCACGTCCTTGAGGCTGTCGGCGAGCACCTGAAACGCGGTGCGCATCGGCTTGCCGTCCACTGTATAGCCGCCTTTCAGTGCAGGCTTGACCCCTGCGGCATAGGGCTTCGCGGATGCCGTTACCGTATCCCATACCAGCGGCGTCTTGCCGTCCTTGTCCTTTGCGATAATGCCGGCGGCATCGACCAGTTGCGGCGCATTGGTGAATTCCACCAGGAAAGCCTCGTCGATCGTGTTCGCGTCGATGAGCACTTTAGCCATCGCCAGCAGCATCACGATGTCCTTGCCCGGCCGCACCGGCACCCACTCGTCGGCTTTTGCCGCGCAACCGGACAGCCGCGGCTCGACCACCACTACTTTCATCGCATTCTGCTCGCGGCCCATCGCCGTCTGCCAGTCGAGCCAGCGCGACGCCTGCTCGCCCTCGTGGTAGTTGGCGCCGAAATTGAGCAGCAGCTTCGAATACTTGAGATCCGGCAGGATTCCGGCGTTGGCCCAGGTCAGTTCATCCGCAACGTGGCGTGCGGACTCGCAGGCTGTAGTCCGGTGCACCATGTTCGGCGTGCCGAACGCTTTGGTGAATGCCGCGCAAAATTCCTCCCCGATAAGGTACTTGCCCTGGCCGTGCTGCCACACGAGCTTCGACGGGTTGTCGGCGTGGATGCGCGCCAAACGGATGGTAATTTCGTTAAACGCTTCTTCCCAGCTCATCTCGACCCATCTCGGATCCTCGTCCCGCCCCTTCTTCGGATTAGTGCGCTTGAGCGGCTTTTTCAGGCGGTAAGGATCGTAGGTGTTGTACATCCCTGAAGCGCCCTTGGGGCAGATGCCGTGGTTATAGAACTCGGCGCGCGCCGCGTCCGGATAGATCGTGCGTACGATTCCATTGACGACAGTCGCGTCGATGCCGCAGAAGTTCGGGCAGATCGCGCAGCCTGACTTGATGTGCTTGACTTCCAGCGCGCGGGCTCCAGCCTTCGCCGGCGATTTGGCTTTTGCCGCAGCCTTCGCGATGACATCCAGACTCACCCCAGACGCGGCCACCCCGCCCGCCGCGCCCACACTCTTCAAAAAGCCCCTTCTGCTCAGTTCCATTCAAGCCCCCGCTGATCAAGTTTTGCGATTGAGGACGAATACCCTTCCAAGCACGTACCGATCCGACCGTAGTCCCGCGGATCAAAACGCCTTGCCGCAGACATCCCGGCGATGATATTATAATCCCGGGCGAGGGCTTCGTTTGATTAGGCGTAATTTCCGGTTTGAGCGCGTTCAATGAATCCCACACGTAACTATCCACCGAGGCGCCATGGGCGAGCCCATCGGCGACGGCTTCGACGAGTTTGCCGTGGGAATACGTAAAGAAAGTCCGCGAGAAAAATCTTTCCGGATCTTCGCCCATCTTGCGCAATTGATAGCGCGGAACAAGATGCCCGGTCAGTGAATAGGGGTCGGCGTAGGCAAACACCTTTCCCCGCAACTGCGACAGGCTCTTGATGTCCCGGTTCTTCACCGAGACGATCAGGTAGGCGCGGTAAAACGGTTGCGACAGATAAAGCGGCACGGCAACCAGTCGCAGCTGCTTTTTGAGGTAGACGTAAGGATAGGAGCAAACCCAGGCAAAATCGACTTGCTCCAGCCGCAGCAGATCCATAGTCTCACGGTAGCTGTCGCGCTGCACGATTTCAATCGGGCGGTCGAGCTTCGCCTGCATGTATTCACGCCATTTGGCTAGCAGACCATACTGGGTATTCAGGAACGCCGGCGTCATGCCGACGCGCAGCACCGTGGCTGGAAACGCCGGCTTGGGTGGCGCCATCGCCATCGCCGCGCAGACGCCCAGGAACGTCCTACGTGTTACCTTCATTCTTGCGCTCGCTGCTCAGATCCTGGCTCCATTATCGCACTACCGGGTTCGCGCGAGCGCTTGAGCGGACCAATGCCAGGGCGTCGCGATCCCTATCGAATCAGCAATCGCCTGACCCGGCCGTTTACAGTTCGTAGGTAAGATCAATCTTAATCATTACCGCACTGCGGAAAACGCCGTTACCGGCCCAATTCTCTAGCGCCCCCAATCCTGTCTTCGACAACGCATTCATTACGATTCCGGCACGCTCTTGTAATCGTTGTCGCGGCGTAACCCCAGCGGCTTGCACGGCGGCTCGGGCCAGGCGTACGCGGGATCTTAGGCCACATCCACCGATTCGATCGCCGGCCTGCTCACCAGCTTCTTCGCATACGCCCATTGCACATTCTGAAACAGGTCGATGTCCGCCGGCTCGAATTTGCCCGATTCGATCTTCTTCATCTGCGTGCGCACGTCCTGGGGATAGGTAGCCGCGCCGATGACGACGCGCACGCTTTTTCCGGTGGATATCCGCCGGACTACGAAATCGCTTTCCTTCAGCGCCGGGTCGATCAGGTGCGAGCCGAAGCGGGCGCGCGCGCCGGTGAGATACGCCGCGACATCGCCGCCGCAGGCGGAATTGTTGGAGGCGATCGCCAGGTCGGTGCGGTCGATGATCGCGTCCGGGAACAAGCGGTCAAAGGCCACTTTCAGCGCCGCGGCGCTTTCCACCAGACCGCCGCAGAAATGCCCGTGGAATTTGATCAGATCCTTGATCGTTATAGTCTTGGTCTCGGCGGCGTAGCGGCCGTACTGGTTGACCGTGTCGCGCACCCCGAACAGCGGCGCATGGGGAGCCTCGGCGAGCCATTGCGGGTAGTGCCAGTCTGGCGTTCCGGCGTCGGGCTGCGCCGCGACGGCCGGCGAGGCGGCGCACAGGGCCAATGCAGCCGACGCGGCTGGTCTTATCGCGGACCGTCTCGCGAAGCCGCCCTGTGTCCGCGCACTTTTCATCGTTGTTCTCGATTTGCCATTTGGACGAGTGGTGTTGGCGAGGTGAGCGGCCGCTAGGTCATGCCGGCATGCCGAGCACTCGGCCCGTGATTTTTCGCGCCATCGGGGCAAGAAAGAATATTACCGGCACACCCACTACATAGGCGATCAGAAATGCCCGCAACCAGCGTCCGACGAAATCTTCCACCAAGCCGACGTTGACAAAGGTGATCACCAGGGTCATCAAAGAGATCATCAAGGCTCCCATGACCAGGGAAAACACAAGGTGAAACTTTTTTTGGGGGTTCATGCGGTCGGTGCTCCTATCGGATCAGGCGGCGGCGAGCCACTGTTCGATCTTGGCGCGGCTGGGTACGCCGCCCGCATGCACCACCTTGCCATCGATCACCACGCCCGGGGTGGACATGATCCCGTGGCGCATGACCTCCTTCAGGTCTTCGATTTTCTGCAGGTTGACGGCGACGCCTTTGGCCTGCGCCACCTGCTCGATCAGCGCGACCGTGGTAGTGCAGCTGCCGCAGCAGCCGGTGCCTAGCACCTTGATTTCTTTCATGACGACTCCTTGTTTCGATTAGAGAACAGCGTTGAACACGTAACCCACGATCAGGATGCCCGTGGCGACAACGCCGACGAACGTGGCAATCAAGCGCAGCTTGAGCACCTTGCGCAAAATCACCATTTCCGGGAACGACAGCGCGATCACGCTCATCATGAACGCGAGCACCGTCCCCAGCGCTGCGCCCTTGGCGAGCAGCGCCTGCACGATCGGGATCACGCCGGCGGCGTTGGTGTACATGGGCACGCCTATCACCACCGCCAGCGGCACCGCCCACCAGACATCCCGGCCCATGAACGAGGCCATGAAGTCCGCAGGCACATAGCCATGGATGCCGGCGCCGATCGCGATGCCGACGAGGATATACGGCCAGACCTTGCCCACGATCTCGCGCACCGCGGCAAAGCCCGAGTCGAGCCGCTCGCCCAGGCTGAGCCGGTCCTCCCCGACGGCCGCGGTGGCGTGCGGCATGTCGCGCACCCAGTCCTCCAGGTAGGCTTCCATTTTGAGCCGGCCGATCACCCAGCCGGCGACGATCGCCACCGACAGGCCGAGCCCGAGGTAGAGCAGCGCGACGTTCCAGCCGAACATCGCGAACAGGAGCGTCAGCGCGACTTCATTTACCATCGGCGCCGAAATCAGGAAGGAGAAGGTCACCCCGAGCGGCACGCCCGCCTGCACGAAGCCGATGAACAGCGGCACCGCCGAGCAGGAGCAGAACGGCGTGACGATGCCCAGGCTCGCGGCCATGACGTTGGCCGCGCCCTCGCTGCGTCCGGCCAGAAGCGCGCGCGTGCGCTCCGGCGTGAAATAGGAGTTGATCATGCCCATCACGAACACGATGCCGGTCAAGAGCAGCAACACCTTGGGCGTATCGTAGAAAAAGAACTGCAGCGCACCGCCGAGGCGGCTGTCGCGCTCCACCGGCAATGCGGCCACCAGCGCGTCGGCGGCTGGCATCAGGGTCTGATACAGCCCAAACCAGGCCGCGGCGGCCAAGATCAGGAACAGCAGCGGCTGCCGGCTGGGCCAGCGCCTCAACGGGGCGAGAACAGCGCTCACGGGTGCATTTCCTTCGTCATCTTCAGCGCGGGCACGGATTGCGCCCTTACCACTGGAGACGAACGACCCTGCAAAAGGATGCAGCCCGGCCCCTTTTCCGCGAGCGTATTCCTCCTGCGGAGCCAGGGGGATATTGGCTGTCAAGCCGGCTATAAGCGCCGCTGCGAACGATGCCCTTTTTCCGAAGTTTGGCGGTTGCGCCGAATACGTTGGTCGGTGTAGAACCGGCCCTTAGCGACCTTGCCGTGCCGTGCCTTAGCTATTCCAAGCCCGATCGCCAACCATGCGGCGATGGTCTTGGCAAGCTCGAAATCTCGCCAATCGACATACCAAGGTAACCGACAATGAAACTGGCGACGCCGCGCACGTCATCGGGCGCCAATATCGGGCGCGGGCACTGAATTTCGGCATCAGTCACCACGGCGACTACCGTCTCGAACTCCGGCCAAAGCGGCGGACGACCGAGGTCCGGGCGATAAACTTCGATCATCGGGATCGGCGCAGACTTAAAGCCCTCGACGAGCACGATGTCGACGGTGGCCATCCGACGCGCAAGCGGTTCCGGTTCCGGGTCGCCCCGATATTCATGAAGCAGCGCCCAGCGCCGGTCCCCCACCACCATCACTTCGCGACACCCAGCTTCACGCAGGCGGTGGGAGTCCTTGCCGGGTTGATCCAAATCGAAGCCATTGTGTGCGCGCTTGATGGCCGCCACGCTGAAGCCGTCGACACGCAGATGCGCGATAACTTGGGCGATCAGCGTGGTCTTGCCGCTGCCAGAGCGATCCACAAAGCCGAAAACGGCGGACGAGGCAGAGCGATTAGAGCTCAAGGGCAGCTAAGTAGAGCGAGACTATTTTCATCATGGCGGAATAGCCTCCGCGGGCCTTCGAAGACAAAGCACCGACCTCAGCCACGCGGGCGCTCAACTAAGCGGCCCGTAGGACACCCAGCGCCGTTGTTGTCGAGATAGAGGGAGAATTGCACCGCGCGGCGACGCGCCACCGCCCCACGGCAACGTAATTCGCGGGTCTATGACGGACAGAGCCTAGACCATGGCCGGCTTCCGAATCGGCCGCGGCAAGTCAGCATTCCGGTTGCGATGCCTCTTCATCGAGCAGTAAGACTAATAGCAACGTGACCGCTGCCCGGATGAAATCGTGCGAAGTCGCTCCCAGTACGTCTGAAGCAAAGCGCGGCACCCATTGCGACATATGGCCACGCACGAAGCCGGCGCGTCGTCCACACAATGCCTGAGCCGTATCGTCCTCGCCGCTGGCTTGTGCCAAGGCGATTGCCCGCTCGAGAAAGTACACAAAATCGAGCTCCAGACCGAGATGGTCGTCGGGAATACGCACATCACTTCGGCGTGCAACCCCCGCGTCGACATACCGCCGGCGAACAGCGAGCGTCTCTTCGGTCATAACGAGGCGGCTCGGCGACAGGTAGAACGACGCGTACGGTACCGCAGGCGTCTGCGCGGGGCCCACGATCAGTCGGGTAAACTCAACCGCCAACTCACTCATCCATGGCTCGCCTGCGTCGATACCGGCCTCGGTTGCGACCCGCAGTGCATCGACTGCGTTCGCGAGCGCGGGAGTTCCGCCGGGCGCCTCTGCCGCAGTCAGCGCCAATCCGAGCACCTCGTCGCTGGGGCCGAAAAGAAACAGGCGCCGCAACAGATCGATGGCGAGAAGCGGCCGCGACCTGACCACCTGATCCGCCGCAGCCGCCGGCAACCATCCTTCCGTCGCCCTGTCTTGCGTTGCCAGGCTCATGCCTTCCTGACCGCCACAATCATGTCGGCAAACGCGGGGAAGCCCATGATCGGACTCAAGGCCGTCGGATCGACCATTTCGTTGTGCAACGGCGTGTAGCTGCGGCTTTGATACGCCGGCCCCAACCCGGGGCTGAAGCGGCCACCGGTGCCGAACCCCATCTTGATGACGCCGGGCCGCATGCCGCCCGAGGCGAACACCTTGCCACGGGTGGAACGGTTCAATGGATTCGTGACAACCACCAGGTCACC
>JAJYXA010000276.1 GCA_021791235.1 Pseudomonadota bacterium | reverse complement strand
GGGCTGGTGGGCAGTACAGGGTTTGAACCTGTGACCCCCGCCGTGTGAAGGCGATGCTCTACCGCTGAGCTAACTGCCCCGAAGCGGCGCGAATTAAACCACAACCCGGCAGCCGAGGTCAATTTTGTAGCGGTCGATCCGGTAAAATGGACCCTTTTTCCGCCCGGCCCCGCCATGATCCGCACCCGCTTCGCCCCCTCCCCCACCGGTTATCTGCATATCGGCGGCGCCCGTACCGCGCTGTTCTCGTGGGCGTTTGCGCGTCATCACGGCGGCCAGTTCATCCTGCGGATCGAGGACACCGACATCGCGCGCTCCACCCCCGAGGCGGTGCAGGCGATCCTCGACGGCATGGCCTGGCTGGATCTCAATCACGACGAAGGCCCGTTCTACCAGACCAAGCGCCTGTACCGCTACAAGGAAGTGATCGAGCAGATGCTCGCCGACGGCCAGGCCTATCACTGCTATTGCAGCACTGAGGAACTCGACGAAATGCGCGAGGCGCAGCGCGCGCGCGGCGAAAAACCGCGCTACGACGGCCGCTGGCGCCCCGAACCCGGGAAGACGTTGCCGGTGCCGCCGTCCGGCGTGCAGCCGGTGGTGCGCTTCAGGAACCCCACCGACGGCACGGTGGCGTGGAAGGACCTGGTCAAGGGCACGATCGAGTTCGCCAACGCCGAACTCGACGACCTCATCATTGCGCGCGGCGACGGCACGCCCACCTACAACTTCTGCGTGGTGGTCGACGACTGGGACATGCAAATCAGCCATGTGATCCGCGGCGACGACCACGTCAACAACACCCCGCGCCAGATCAACATTCTCAAGGCACTGGGCGCGACGGTGCCGCAGTATGCCCACCTGTCGATGATCCTCGGCGACGACGGCACCAAGCTGTCAAAGCGTCACGGCGCGGTGTCGGTGATGCAGTATTCCGACGAAGGCTATCTGCCGGAAGCAGTGATCAACTACTTGGCGCGGCTCGGCTGGTCGCACGGCGACGCCGAACTGTTCAGCCGCGAACAGTTCGTTCAGTGGTTCGACCTCGACCACATCACGCCCTCGGCCGCACAGTTCAATACCGAGAAGCTGCGCTGGATCAACCAGCAGTACATCAAGACAGCCGACGACGCGCGTCTGGCTGAACTCACGCGCCCCTTCCTGATCCGCAACGGCGCCAGCCTCGACGAGGGCCCCGATCTCGCTGCCGTGTGCGCGCTGGTGAAGGAACGCGCCGCCACGATCGAGGAACTGGCCGACGCCGCCACGCTGTTCTACCGCACCCTGCATCCGACGCCGGAACTGCTGGCGCAGCATGTCACGGCTGAAGTGCTGCCCGCGCTCGCCGACCTTGCCGCGCGGCTGGAACCCCTGAACTGGGAGCGCAGCGCCATCAGCGCCGCGTTCAAGGAAACGCTCGCCGCGCACGGCCTCAAGATGCCGAAGCTGGCGATGCCGGTGCGCGTGCTGGTGACCGGCGAGCCGCAGACGCCGGCGATCGACGCCACGCTGGAGCTGATCGGCAAGGACAAGGTACTTTCCCGCCTGAAAGCAGCGCTGTAGGCCACCACACGCGCAGACGATTCCGCTATAATGCGCGCAGTTTTTCGCCGCTGTAGCTCAGTTGGTAGAGCAGCGCATTCGTAATGCGAAGGTCGCCAGTTCGATTCCGGCCAGCGGCACCAGTTGTAAAAAAACGCCGCTCAATGAGCGGCGTTTTTTCTGCCCGCATCTCCCGTACCTAGGCCGCCTGCGCCGACAGGATTTCGTCGATGCGGCAAGGCCTGTGGATGGCGTAGCCCTGAACATAGTCGACGCCGATTTCCCGCAGCGCCTCCAGAGTCGTCGGGGATTCCACGTATTCGGCCACAGTGAGCAACCCCAGCGAGTGGCCGATATCGTTCATCGACTTGACCATGGCAAAGTCGCCTGGATTCTGCAGCATGTCCCTGACGAAACTGCCGTCGATCTTGAGGGTATCGGTACGCAGGTTCTTCAGGTGGGCGTAGGAGGTGAATCCACTTCCGAAATCGTCCAGCGAGAACTTGCAGCCATAGCGGCGAATTTCGCGGATGAAATCCTGCGCGGCGCCGTAGCTCTCGATGGCGGCACTTTCCGTAATTTCGAAAATGATCTTGTCAGTGGGAAAGTCGCTCACCGGCAATACCGCCTGCAGATAGCGCATGACCTCGGGATTGCTGAGCGACGTGGCGGACAGGTTGATGGCGAACCCCCCCACGGATGCAAAGTCCGACTTGTTGGCAGCGATCCACTCGAACACGTTCCGCATGACCCAGATGTCCACTTCATGCGCGCGTTGCAGCCGCTCCACGGCGGGGATGAAGTGCGCCGGCAGAATCTCCACCCCATCCGCGCCCTCGATACCCAGCAGGACTTCGTAATAGGGCAGCCGGGCGTTGCCCATTCCGATCGGCAACACCTGCTGGCAGCGCAGATGCAGTCCGCTGCCTTTGAGGAAGGAATCGATCCGCCCCGCCCAGTCCATCAGCGATTCCTGGGACTGCAACTGGGGGCTGGCCTGCTCGTAGACCTGCGCCCGGTTGCGGCCCTGGGATTTTGCTGTGATGCAGGCCGAATCGGCGCGCCGGATCGCTTCGGCAGCACTGAACCGGTCGGGTGCGAACTCGGTGATGCCGATATTGAAGCCGATGCTGTAGCTGTGCTGCCCGTACTGGAAAGGGTAGTCCTTCATCCGGTCGAGCAGGCTGTCGAAAGCGCTGTACCCCGCTTCCCGACTACAGTTGGGCAGCAGAAGTGCAAGGGTATCGTCGCGAAACGCGGCCAGCACCGCATAGGGGCTGATGTGCGCACGCACCTCGCTGACAAGGTTGCGCGCCAGTTTTTCCGTCGCTTCCACGCCGCAGGTATTGACGATCATGCGGAACTGGTCGAACTCGATGATGCCGACGGCGTGCGTCCTGTCCGTCTGATCCGGCATTGTCATCCGGCCAAGGCGCTGCAGGAACCCCTTGCGATTGAGCAGCCCGGTCACCGGGTCGTGCATGGCCTGATGCACCACGCTCTGATAGGTATCGTCGAACAGGGCCTGCTCCGACCGCTCGATCAGCGGCAGATCCAGATCCTTGCCCGGCTTGGCGAGGCCGCGCTGGATCTTCCGGGAGAGCTCGGCCAGGGTGAGATCTGTCTTGCTGGTGGCGGAGCGATTGGCAAAAGTGCAGTTCGACGGCGGCTGGCTGATCCAGATGAGCTGCATCGGAACCCGGCTGCCGTCCAGGCTGAAATCCCACCAGTCCCCCACCCGCAGGCGGTCTGCCAGTTGGCGGTGCGCGGGCGCAACCTCCCCTTCGCTGGGCAACATGGCCAACCTGCCGGGCGGCACCTGTACCAACGCCGATCCCGTAAGCGAACGCGCCGGGTCGCCAGCCATGCTGGCGCCCAACTCATCCATGAATGCGGCCAGCAGATTGGTATCAACATTGACCGTTGCCAAGGCACGCTCGATCTCGCCCAGCAAGGTCTGGGCCGACTCGGCGCTACGGGACGTGTCTGCTGGTGCGGGCCCTAGGCTATCAAACACCCGGTCGAGTACGGCCAGGGCCTCATTCCAGGCCTCGCTTCCTTCCCCCTGGCGCATTTCCAGCAGCACGAGATACTGGCGCCAGCCCGCATCCAGCAAACGCAACAGCAACCCCGGTATCTCGCGTCCCGCCAGCTGCTGCTCCAGGACTGCATTGACCCGAGCACGCGCTGAACGGATACGCTCCCTGCCCTCACAGGCTTCCTGCAGACGGGCCACGCGCGTTCTGCGTATCTGCAGAATCGGCAGTAGCACTTTCTCGAGCGTGTCGCGAACCCGCTCGAAAATCCCACTGTCTGTATCGGCTTCGTCGCAGACGCGATCGACCAGCAGCGAAAGAAAGCGTTGCAGCTTGGCATCGAAAACCCGGCCCTGGTCGTCGGCCGCCACGGCATATTGTTCGATGAGGTTAAGCATCTGGCGAGCGGGATGGTCGGGCACCGAAGGAAATCCCGGATCCTGCAACGCCAGTTTGAGCAGCGGCCGCTCCAACCGCTTCACCAGCAGGTCCACGTCGGAACTGGGAACGAAGTCCGCCTGTGCTCGGCGGAACAGATTGGATGTCGTATCGAGTATCTGGCGGTAAGCCGGCGAAAGACGCCGGGCATCGGGCCCGTCCGCAGCAATGCGCGCATTGAGCTGATCGACCAGAAACGGCATGCCCGGTTCTGCCAGGCCCGCCGACGGCAGGCTGTCCAGGGCAATCAGCAGCTCACTCAGGCTGGTTTCCGGCAACACGACGCTGGCGCGCCCGGTACCGTCTGACCGAGATACCTGCGGATCGCGATCGACCAGTTGGCGGGCAGTCTGTTGCAGGCGCCCCACCACGTGCAACAGGTCGGGCCAAGCGGCAGCCGCCCCTGGAACAGCGCTGCCCTGACGTCCGGAGCGTGCCGCAGACACGCCCGGCGCACTGCCAGCCACACCTTTTGGGGAACGGCCGAAGGTTGCCAGAATACGGTCCAGACCGTATTCGGCGCTTTCAGGCGTCTGGGCGATACCGGCCTGATTCTGTTTAAAAAGCGCGTCCAGGGTGTTGGCGATCTCGGCCAGATCCAGGGCGGGCTGGGTCAGCGCCGGCTTCGGCTTCGGCTTCGCCACGGCCGAGGCATCGCGATCGGGCCGCAGCGGTGCGACTGGCTTCAGGGATTCGAGCGTCCGGTTGAGCTGCCGGTAAAGGGCCGGGGCATGAAGCGAGACGGCTTGCCCAAGCGCCTTGTAGAGAACCGCGCGAATGGCATTGGAAAAATCCAGCCCATGCATGACGCCCTGGAGGGTGCGGCAGATGACCTCCGGGCCAAAGGGATTGCTCTTCCTGTCAACCGGCATGCCGATCAGCCGGCCATAGCGCTGTCCCACCTCATGGAGCGGCGCCATGACCTCCTCTTCGATCTGATTGATGACCGCAGACAGATTCAGCCAGTCCTCGAACTCATTTTCCTCGACAAGAGCCAGGCTATTTTCCGCGTGAGCACTGCTGGGCGCCACGATCAAGCCAGGCTGCTGAATATGGTCGCGCATGGCGGCAAAAAAATCATTCGCGACTCGGCTGCGCTGCTGCAGCAATTCCTGAATGGCGTTGTCGTAGCGGGATCGTTCCAGAAAAGTCGGCTCGTCCTGACTCGCTTCCGCCAAGCGTTCCACAGCCTGCTGGAAAAAATCATCCAATGCCGCATCGAGAATGCGCCGAAACAGGCTGTCGCACTCCAGCAGCAGTTCGTGGGCGAGTTGTGGGCTGAGGCCTGAGCCCGCAGGAGGGAAGTCGGATCGGGCAAGGCGCCCGTTCACACCGCGCAGGGCCTGGAGGGCACCTTCCGGCATCGCGGTGACAAGAACGCCCACACCGCCTGGCGCGATGCGCGCGACTCGGCCATTGCAGACAAACACACCGGCATGCTGCACCGCAAACTCCACCTGGACCGGCGTGCCCATCAGAACCGGGATAGCGGAATCGGGCATCCCTTCCTCGAGAACAGCCACGTACAGCCCGGTCTGGCAGTAGTCACGAATTTCGGAAGGAATGGCCGCGCCTTCACCAAACCGGATGCGCGCGGTCTGCAATGTAGGCTGCCGCGCAAAGCGCCGCTTTTCTTTGCTGACTGCTCCGGAAGACAAATGGGCCATTGTTTTGTAGAGTTGATTGACCTTGTCAGGCACCCTGTTTCTGCGGACACGATGCAAGCCGGCCACAAGCGGCTACATGCAATAACGGATAAATGGCGGGAAGCTTTACATTACCAAGCGGTAAGCGGGATTGATCCACCCCGCCAGCCAGTTGACGCACCGGAGAAGCGTCAACTGCGACTCAATGCGCCTGCAAACAGGCGAATGTATGTATCAAAACTATTGCGACTCGAATTCGGTGAACGCGCGGTTCATGTTGGCGCGGTGCAGGCCTTCGTAATTCTCCAGGTGCCTGAATTCAGGCAGGTCGGCGTAGCGGTCGAGCGTGGCTTCCATCGGGTCCATGTCCCTCGCTGCAGCCCCCACCTTGCCGGCGAGGAAATCGTAGTAGTCGCCGGTCTCACGCTGTGCCTGCGCCAGGTCGCACACCCGGCCGTGGCCAGGGACGATGTGCGCAGGCTTGAGCGCGGCCATCGCATGAAACGCCTTCTGGCCATTCTTCACGCTGGACCAGGGCAATACGCCCAGCAGACGGTCCACAAAGACCAGATCGCCGCTGAACATCACGCCGCGCTTCGGCAGCCAGACCCGGGCATCGCCGGGGAAATGGGCATCGGTGTAGGTCACCACCAGGGTTTCGCCGCCCAGTTTCAGCGTGGCCGAATCGCCAGCCAGCGTTTTGGGTGCGGGCAGCGGCTTCGTCCCCTGCATGCGATCGCTGAGAAAGCGTTTCATTGCATCCATGTGCTGCGCCGCGAATTCGGCCTGGGTGGCCGCAGTGCGGGCAAGCGCCATGACCTCGGCGCCCTTGCCGGCAAAATAATCGTTGCCCAGCCAGCGATGGTCCTGACTGCCCGTGTTGATGACCCAGCGCACCGGCTTGTCCGTCACCTTGCCAATGGCAGTGGCGATTTTCTCGGCGCCCAGGCGGCTGGCGCCGGAGTCGATGAGGATCACCCCGTCGGGGGTGACGATGAAGCCGAAGTTGGCGTTGAGGCCGTCGTTGTCCGCGCTGCGCTGGCCCAGCGGACCGATCAGGGCGTAGACGTTGTCGACGACCTTTTCGGCGCGGGGCTGATAATCAGCGCGTGCGGCAAGGGTGACCAGACCCGCCACGGCGGCAAACAGAAGCAGTACGTAACGTTTCAGCATGGTGTTCCCTTATCTGGAAGCCAGCCCCGTTTCGTACCAGCCCTTGCTGCGATTGACGATCTTTACCACCAGCAGCATCACCGGCACCTCGATCAGCACGCCCACCACGGTGGCCAGCGCCGCGCCCGACTGGAAGCCAAACAGTGCAATCGCCGCCGCCACCGCCAGTTCGAAGAAGTTGGACGCACCGATCAGCGCCGAGGGGCAGGCCACGCTGTGCTTCTCGCCCACCTTGCGATTGAGCCAGTAGGCCAGCGCCGAGTTGAAGAACACCTGGATCAGGATGGGCACGGCCAGGAGCGCGATGATCAGCGGCTGCGCGAGGATCGCCTCGCCCTGGAAGGCGAACAGCAGCACCAGCGTCGCCAGTAGCGCCAGGATCGAGGCGTGGCCGAGCTGCGCCATCACCGCGTCGAACGCCGCCTGCCCGCGCTTGAGCAGCATTTTGCGCCACAGCTGCGCCAGGATCACCGGGATGACGATGTACAGCACCACCGAGGTGAACAGCGTGTCCCACGGCACCACGATCGCCGACAGCCCGAGCAGCAGGCCGACGATGGGCGCGAAGGCGACGATCATGATGGCGTCGTTCAGCGCCACCTGCGACAGCGTGAAATACGGGTCGCCGCCGGTGAGCCGGCTCCACACGAACACCATCGCGGTACAGGGTGCCGCGGCCAGCAGAATCAGGCCGGCGACGTAGCTGTCGAGCTGCTCCGCCGGCAGATAAGGCGCGAACCAGTGGCGGATGAACAGCCACGCCAGCAGCGCC
>JAJYXA010000317.1 GCA_021791235.1 Pseudomonadota bacterium | reverse complement strand
AGTTTTTTCCAGGTCGGCCTGCTGTGCGCGGGGTATTTCGCCATCGGCCTGCTGGCGCATGCCCTGACGCTGCGCGCACTGCGCTCCGAACGGCTGGCGCAGCAGCAGGCGGACGAGCTGGCGCTGTTGAACCGCATCAACGCCCTGGCCATCGAGAACTCGCCCGACGGCCTGCTGGCGGTGCGCGGAGACGGCGTCGTGCGGCATGCCAGCCCGCGTGCGCTGACCCTGCTCGGCGTCACGACGCCGGTGACGCCGGGCTCCACCCGCCTGGAAAACCTCTCCGCAGAACTGGCACGCCTGTCGCAGCCGCTGCGCCCCGGCGCCCAGCTCAACCTGAACACCGCGACAGCCCAATTGCGGGTGCGCTGCATCCCGCTGGAAACGCCGGACGACAGCCGCGTGCTGGTGCTGGAAGACCAGAGCCAAGCGGAGCAGGCGGCGCAGCGGCTGAAGCTGGCGGCGCTCGGGCGGTTGACGGCCAACATCGCGCACGAAATCCGCAACCCGCTGTCGGCGATCAGCCATGCCGCGCAGTTGCTGGGTGAGGAATCGCTCGACCCGGCCCACACCCGGCTGACCGGAATCATCGAAAACAACGCCCGACGGCTCGACCGGCTGGTGGAGGAGGTGTTGACGCTCAACCGGCGCGACCGCCTCAAACCGGTCAGCTTCGATGCCGCGACGCTCCGCACCTTGGTCGACGAACTGCGCCAGGCTGAAGAAATCCCGGCAGACGCCGTCATAGTCAGCATGCCCGACAGCCTGCATTTCCAGTTCGACCCCGACCACCTGCGCCAGATCGTGTGGAATCTCCTGCGCAACGCCTGGCGTTACAGCCGCAAGCAAGCAGGCAGTCTCCGCTTCAGCGTGCAGACACCGGGCGACCACGTGCAGATCGAGATCGAGGATGACGGCCCGGGGCTCCCGCCGGAACATCAGGGCAAGCTGTTCGAACCCTTCTTCACCACGGATGCCCAGGGCACCGGGCTGGGCCTCTTTCTGGCGCGCGAACTGGCCGAGGCCAACCATGCGGCACTGGTCCATGTGCCCGGCACCGGCGGCGCGCGCTTCCGCCTGAGCCTGCGCGGGAGCGAATGAGGATGGCAACGAGCCCCCGCATCCTGCTGGTGGACGACGAGCCCGATCTGCTCGATCTGATGGAGTTGACGCTGGTCAAGATGGGGCTCGAGACCGACCGCGCGGCGAGCGTGGCGGAAGCCCGGACCCGGCTGGGCCAGGCGCACTACGATCTCTGCCTGACCGATATGCGGCTGGGCGACGGCGAAGGCCTGGAAGTGGTTGCCTGCGCCAGCACGCTGCCCGTTCCGGTGCCGGTCGCCGTCATCACCGCCTACGGCAACGCCGGCAACGCGGTGGCGGCCCTGAAAGCGGGCGCATTCGATTACCTGGCCAAGCCGGTGGCGCTCGACCAGCTGCGCGCACTGGTCAAATCCGCCCTGAAAATCCCTGCGGCCCCGCAGGCGGACGATCCGGCGCGCGACCTGATCGGCCAATCCGCCGCGATGCAGGACATCCGCGCGCGCATCGCCAAACTCGCGCGCACCCAGGCGCCGGTGCACATCGCCGGCGAATCGGGCAGCGGCAAGGAACTCGCGGCGCGGCTGATCCACCGCCTCGGCAACCGCGCCGACAAGCCCTTCGTCGCGGTCAACTGCGGCGCGATCCCCGAAACCCTGATGGAAAGCGAGTTTTTCGGCTACCGCAAGGGCGCCTTCACCGGCGCCGATGCCGACCGCAGCGGTTTCTTCCAGGCAGCCGACGGCGGCACCCTGTTTCTCGACGAGGTCGCCGACCTGCCGCTGTCGATGCAGGTGAAGCTGCTGCGCGTGCTGCAGGAAAAGAAGGTGCGCAAGGTCGGCGCCACGGCCGAAGAGCCGGTCGACGTGCGCATCGTCAGCGCCACGCACCAGAACCTGTCGGCGCTGGTGGAGGCAGTACGCTTTCGCCAGGATCTGTATTACCGGCTGAACGTGATCGACCTCGTCATGCCCAGCCTGCGCGATCGCGCCGGGGACATCCCGGAAATCGCGCGTTTCCTGCTCGACAAGCTGGGTGGCGCCGACGTCAGGCTGGATCGCGACGCGGAAAAGGCGCTCTGCGCCTACGCCTTCCCCGGCAACGTGCGTGAACTGGAAAACACGCTGGAGCGCGCGCTGGCGCTGTGCGAAGACCAGCACATCACAGCAGCCGACCTCAATCTGTCCCCCACCCTGCCCGCTTCGGCCAGCACGCCTGGCAGCAAATACCCGCTGCAGGATTACCTCGACCAGATGGAGCGCGCCGCCATTCTCGAAGCGCTGGAGCAGACGCGCTACAACAAGACCGCCGCCGCCCGCGTGCTCGGCGTCACCTTCCGCAGCCTGCGCTACCGGCTCGAGCGGTTGGGGATCGAATAGGCCTGCACGTCTGCAGCGCCACCCCCTCCCTGCGCATAAAAACAGCCGAGTGCGAACTTGTCGGACCCGAATAGTCGGCCACACGCCCGACAATTCTTGATATGGGATTATTTGTGCTGATACGGTATTCCCCTGACAGTTGACCACATTGGGGAGTGGTCATACGGCCCCGAACCGGGTTATGAAACGGGTACCCCTACCTGTCCATAACCTGGAGCAAGACGTATGACCACGGAAGAGAAAGTAGCACGCAGGAAGTTGAGTTTGTTGGACCTGGCGCAGGAGCTGCGCAATGTCAGCAAGGCGTGCAAAGTGATGGGCTACAGCCGTCAGCAGTTCTACGAGATTCGCCGCAACTACCAGACCTACGGCGCGTCCGGGCTGCTCGACAAGCTGCCCGGCTGCAAAGGGCCGCACCCCAATCGGGTTGCCCCCGAAATTGAGCAAGCCATCCTCGATTACAGCCTGACGCATCCCACTCACGGCCCATTGCGCGTGGCACAGGAACTGTCGCTGCGCGGGGTGACCGTCAGTTCAGGCGGGGTACGCGGTGTCTGGAGCCGGCACAACCTGCTGTCGCGCCACGGCCGCCTGCTGCGGCTTGAGCGCGTGCAACGCGAAGCGACGCTGGACCTTACTGAGGAGCAGGTGCGCCTGCTCGAACGCTTCAGTCCGGAGTTTCGCGAACGGCAGATCGAGGTCCATCACAGCGGCGAACTGGTGGCGATCGACACCTTCTTCGTCGGCGTCCTGAAGGGGGTAGGCAAGGTGTACTTGCAGACGGTGATCGATTGCTACAGCCGCTATGCCTTCGGGCGGCTTTACACCAGCAAGCTGCCGCTGACGGCTGTGCATGTGCTCAACAACGACGTGCTGCCGTTCTTCGAGGCGCAGGGCGTGCGCATCGAGACGCTGCTCTCTGACAACGGCCGGGAATATTGCGGCCGGCCGGATCACCATCCGTTCGAGCTGTTCCTGCAACTGGAGGGTATCGCGCACCGGACCACGCGGGTGCGCCGGCCGCAAAGCAACGGCTTCGTCGAACGCCTGCATCGCACCCTGCTGGACGAACACTTCCGGGTGGCGGGCCGAACGACCTGGTACGAGTCGGTTGAGCAGATGCAGGAAGATCTGGATCGCTACCTGCACCACTACAACCACGAGCGGCCTCACCAAGGCCGCATGATGGAAGGAAGGATGCCTATCCAGATGTTCCTGGAAGGCATCGTCGAGCAGCCCGAGTCAGACTTGGCAGAGGCCGCTTAAAACAACACCGGCTCGGGGCCGGTGTCAGGTGAATACTTGATCTGTACAGATTATTGAATTATCAAACTACCGCCATATAACTACTGCCACCCAATAGCCGCTGCCCCGATTTCATCAGGCTTAACCTGACCAACGGTGCCAGTTAGGGGTACGCCCCATCTGGCGAAACGGACCATAAACAGCATTTCAAAAAAGCATCCGTCGAAATCTTTTACACAATCCGGTACCGCTTTCATTATTTCGCTTCCAACAGACTGAATTAATGGGGATGTGTCTTCACGGAATAGATATTGCTTATCTGGTACACGATTATCTGAAAGATCTTTTATTAATAATGACCCTTATGGAGGAGATAAACAAAATGACTTTAAAAATTGCCAAGCTTGCTGCCGCTGCAGTTCTTTCAATTGCCTCCGCCGGCGCATTGGCTACTCCGATTGAAGCAGTCAGCCTGTACGCTTCGACGGGATCCTTCAACATTGTCCAGGCTGGCGGCACGTTTAGCACCTGGAACTTCTCCGGTGCCGCTACGCAGTTAATCGGAGCTCAGAACACCGCCTTCGGTTCGTCCTTCGTCTTCTTTGGCTACCCCGTTAGTACGTTCAGCGGCGATGGCACCTATGCGCCTTACGGCGGCACGCCTGTTCAAGGCGGCAATCCCATATCAGCGATGATCGATAAAGCCGCTGGCACCCTCACAGTCGACCTGTCGAGTTGGACCGCAAACTGGGTAAATCTGAACCTCTACCAAGGCTCATCGTCAGCCACAGGTACATGGGACCAAGCAACCGGTGCTTTCAATATTGGCTGGAGCTCCACTGTAGTAGGCGGACCGTTTAACGGCATCACGGGCGTATGGACTCTGCAAGGCCATGCTGTTCCCGAACCTGCCACATTGGCCCTCGTTGGACTGGGCTTGGCTGGCATGGGATTTATGAGACGGCGTTAAGAGGGAATGCCCCGTTATGTACTCCCATATGAGGGCGTATTTTTCTTAGGATCATCCAAACCTCATCGAACGAACAGGCAAACAAAAAGCCCGGTTTTACCCGGGCTTCAGGGTGTTACTGGACGTTGTTGGATGTTGAATTGGTGCCGCTTGTCGGAATCGAACTGACGACCTACCGCTTACAAGGCGGTTGCTCTACCAACTGAGCTAAAGCGGCGACGGGCGACATTATAGCGATGCCGCGCGAAGCTTTGGATGATTACTTGACGACCTTGAGCGAAGGCTTGCCGCGGGGTGGAGTGGGCGATTCGCCGGGCGCGGGTGGCTGCGCCTGTGCAGGCGGCCCGGACGGCCCGGGCGCATCGACCGGCTCGAAATGCAGGCCCTGGCCGTTCTCGCGCGCGAAGATGGCCGCGACACGGTCGACGGGAATCGCGATCTCGTGCGAGACGCCGCCGAAGCGCGCGGAAAACTGGATCCAGTCGTTGTCCAGCGTGAGATTGCGGGTGGCGCCCGCGCTGATGTTGAGCACGATCTGGCCGTCCTTGACGAAGCCGGGCGGCACGCGCGTGCGGCCATCGACCGCAACCAGCAGCTGCGGGGTATAACCCGAGTCCGCGCACCATTCGTACAGGGCGCGGATCAGATACGGCTTGGTTGATATCTCGGCCACCCGCCCTGCCCGCTTACTTGCGCAACGCCTTTTCGGTGGGCGTCAGCGCGTTGATGAAGGCGGGACGGCTGAACAGGCGCTCGCGATACTTCAGCACCGGCGCGGCGACCTTGGGCAGTTCGATGCCGTAATGCTCGAGGCGCCACAGCAGCGGCGCGATCGCCACGTCCAGCATGGAGAACTCGTCGTTCATCAGGTACTTCTGCTTGGTGAGGATGGGCGTCAGCTGCGACAGGCTGTCGCGGATTTCCTGGCGCGCCTTGTCCGAGGACTTGCCAAGGCTGTGCTCGAGCGCGTTGACGTGGGTGAACAGGTCATGCTCGAAATTGAACAGCACCAGACGCGCACGGGCGCGCATGACCGGGTCCGGCGGCATCAGCTGCGGATGCGGAAAACGCTCGTCGATGTATTCGTTGATGATGTTGGATTCGGTCAGGACCAGATCGCGCTCGACCAGCACCGGCATCTTGCCGCTGGGGCTGATGCTGGCGATTTCCTCCGGCTTGTTGTGCATGTCCACATCGATGACTTCGAAGTCCATGTCCTTTTCGAACAGGACGATGCGGCAGCGATGGCTGTACGGGTCGGTACTGCCGGAATACAGGGTCATCATGGCGGGGGCTCCCTATCGTGTTGCGAGTGTTGCGTGTGTTTAAGGCTTAAAACGCCAACAGCCGGACACAGTCCGGCTGTTGGCGAACGGCAAGGCCGGGTTCAGTGAACGTCTTTCCAGAACTCTTTCTTCAGGTAATAGGCCACCACGAAGAAGAACGCGAGGAATGCCAGAACGAACAGTCCGAGTTGCTTGCGCTCGAGCTGGGCGGGCTCGCCCATCCACGTCAGGTAGTTAACCAGGTCGCCGACCATGGCGTCGTATTCGGCCAGGGTCACGCTGCCGGGCTTGGCCAGCTCAAGGTGGTCGATCACTTCATGCTCGCCCTCCTTCTTCTTGACCGGGACCATTACACCCTGCAGGCTCCACAGCACGTGCGGCATCGCGACCTTGTCGAACACGACGTTGTTCCAGCCGGTGGGGCGCGAGTCGTCACGATAGAAGCTGCGCAGATAGGTGTACAGCCAGTCGGGGCCGCGCGAGCGGGCGATCACGCTGAGATCGGGCGGCGCCGAGCCGAACCACAGCTTGGCTTCCTTCTTGTTCATGCCGACCGTCATGGTCTCGCCCGGCTTCTCCGCGGCGAACATCAGGTTTTCCTTGATCTGATCCTCGGTCAGCCCCAGGTCCTCCATGCGCGAGTAACGCATGGCGGAAGCGCTGTGGCAGTTGAGACAGTAGTTCACGAAGATGCGGGCGCCACGCTGCAGGGACTCATGGTCGGACAGGTTGACCGGTGCCTGGTCGAGAGCCGGCCCCTCTTCGGATGCGAAGGCGATGACGGGCACCGCCAGCAACAGCAACAGAAAATTTTTCAAGCGTTTCATTTAGCCAGTCACCCTTTCCGGTTCCGGTTTGGTTTTGTCAATTGCGGTATACCAAGGCATCAACAGGAAGAACAAGAAGTAAATCACCGAGAACGTCTGGGCAAGAATCGTGGCCACCGGCGACGGCGGCAGCAGGCCAAGGTAGCCCAGGCCGATGAAAGCCACGATGAACAGGGCCAGGGCGATCTTGTAGATCGGGCCGCGATAGCGGATCGACTTCACCTTGCCGCGATCGAGCCAGGGCAGGAAGAACAGCAGCACGATCGACAGGCCCATCGCGACGACGCCCGGGAACTGCGAGCCGAACATCGGCGGCACCGCGCGGAGGATCGCGTAGAACGGCGTGAAGTACCACAGCGGCGCGATGTGCGGCGGAGTCTTCAGCGGATCGGCCGGGATGAAGTTGTTGGCTTCGAGGAAGTAGCCGCCCATCGTCGGACCGAAGAACACGATCGCCGAGAAGACCATCAGGAAGACGATCACGCCGACGATGTCCTTCACCGTGTAGTAGGGATGGAACGGGATGCCGTCGAGCGGGATGCCCGTGTTGGGATCCTTCTTCTTCTTGATCTCGATGCCGTCGGGGTTGTTGGAACCGACTTCATGCAGCGCGACCAGGTGCACCGCGACCAGCGCGATCAGCACCAGCGGCAGGGCGATGACGTGGAAGGCGAAGAAGCGGTTCAGCGTGGCGTCCGAAATCACGTAGTCGCCGCGAATCCAGATCGACAGGTCGTCACCGATGAAAGGCACGGCGGCGAACAGGTTGACGATCACCTGGGCGCCCCAGAACGACATCTGGCCCCAGGGCAGCAGGTAGCCGAGAAAGGCTTCGGCCATCAGCGCCAGATAGATCAGCACGCCGAAGATCCAGATCAGT
>JAJYXA010000461.1 GCA_021791235.1 Pseudomonadota bacterium | reverse complement strand
TCGATCAGGCCCATGATCGCGAGCGAGCTGACGCTCTTGCCCGAGCCCGATTCGCCGACGACGCCGACCACCTCGCCCTCATCGATGGCCAGATCGACGCTCTCGACCGCGATCAGCGGCGTCTGCGGCCGGCCGAAGGACACGCTCAGATTCTCGATTTCCAGCAGCGCCATTTAAGTTTTCAGCTTCGGATCGAGGGCGTCGCGCAGGCCGTCGCCCATCAGGTTGAAGGCCAGCACCGCGAGCAGGATCGCCAGTCCGGGAAAGGTCACCACCCACCACGCGCTGGCGATGAACTCCAGCGCCGAGGCGAGCATCGAGCCCCACTCGGGGGTGGGCGGCTGGGCGCCCAGTCCCAGGAAACCGAGCGCGGCGGCGTCGAGGATGGCGCTGGAAAACCCCAGCGTGGCCTGGACGATCAAGGGGGCGGTGCAATTGGGCAGCACGGTGTCGAACATCAGTCTCAGCGTGCCGGCGCCGGCGATGCGCGAGGCGGCGACGTAGTCGCGGCCCAGTTCGCCGATCACCGAGGCGCGCATCAGGCGCACGTAGTGGGGCACCATCACCACGGCGATGGCGAACATCGCGTTGACCAGGCCCGGGCCGAGGATGGCCACCACCGCGATGGCCAGGAGCAGCGAGGGCAGCGCCAGCAGGACGTCCATCAGACGCATGATCGCGGTCTCGACCCAGCCGCGCAGAAAGCCCGAGACGAGGCCGAGCACGATGCCGATGGACAGCGACAGCGATACCGCGATCAGGCCGATCGTCAAGGACAGCCTCGCGCCGTATATCAGCCGCGACAGGATGTCGCGACCGACGGCGTCGGTGCCGAGCGGGAAGTTGCGGCTGCCGCCCGCGAGCCAGGCCGGCGGCGAGAGCGCCGCGGAACGGAATTGCTCGATCGGCGAGTGCGGCGCGAAGCAGCCGGGAAACAGCGCCAGCACGACGAGCAGCAGCACCCCGGCGAGGCCGGCCAGCGCGCCGCGATTGCGGCTGAAGTGGTGCCACAGTTCCGCGAGCGGCGAAGGCGTGGCGGAACTCATCGGCCGTGGCGGATGCGCGGATTGACGACGCCGTAGAGCAGGTCGACCGCCAGATTGACGCTGATCACGATGCACGCCGAGATCAGGATGCCGCCTTGCACCACCGGGTAGTCGCGGCGATGGATGGCCTCGACCAGCCACTTGCCGATGCCCGGCCAGGAGAAGATGGTCTCGGTCAGGATCGCGCCGGTCAGGAGCGTGCCGACCTGCAGGCCGATCACGGTGATCACCGGGATCAGGGCGTTTCTCAGCGCATGCACGCAGACCACCGAAAACCAGGACAGGCCCTTGGCCCGCGCCGTGCGCACGTAGTCCTCGCGCAGCACTTCGAGCATCGCCGAGCGCGTCATGCGCGCGATCACCGCCAGCGGAATGGTGCCCAGCGCGAGCGCGGGCAGGATCAGGTGCGAGAGCGCCGAGCGGAAGGCGCCGGCCTGGCCCGAGCGCCAGGCGTCGATCAGCATGAAGCCGGTGGGCGTGGGGAAGTCATAGACGATGGCGATCCGTCCGGACACCGGCGTCCAGCCGAGCTTGACCGAGAACAGCTCGATCAGGAGCAGCGCCCACCAGAAGATCGGCATCGAGTAGCCGGTCAGCGATGCGCCGATCACCGAATAATCGATGAAGCTGTTGCGTTTGACCGCCGCCAGGATGCCGGCCGGCAGGCCGAGCAGCAGTGCCAGCAGGATCGCGCACAGGGCGAGCTCCGTGGTCGCCGGAAACAGCGTCAGGAATTCCTTCACTACCGCTTCGTGGGTGTTGATCGAGCGGCCGAAGTCGCCGTGCAGCAGGTGCCCCAGATAGTCCAGGTACTGGGTGCTGAGCGGCCGGTCCAGGCCGAGCTGGTGCGCGAGCTGGCGGTAGCGCTCCGGCGACATGCCGCGTTCGCCCGAGAGCGCCTGGGCGGCATTGCCCGGGATCAGGTGGATCAGCGAGAAGGCCAGCAGGGTGATGCCGAGCAGGGTCGGGATCACCATGCCGAGGCGCTTCAGGAGGTAGGTCAGCATGAATCAGCGCGCCAGATCGACCCCGTAGAAATTGTGGTGCGCGGTCGCGTCCATGGTGTAGCCCAGGACCTCCTTGCGCACCGGCGTGAACTCCAGGCTGTGGGCGATGGGGATCAGGGGCATCTGCTGTTTCATGATCGCCTGGGCGCGCTCGTAGAGCTTGGCGCGCTGCGCCTGGTTGGTGCTTATCTTGGCTGCCTGGATCAGGCGCTCGAAGTCCTTGTTGCACCAGCGCGCGACGTTGCCGCCGCCCTGGACCGCGGCGCAGCCGGCCAGTGGCGTGAAGAAATTGTCCGGATCGCCGTTGTCGCCCGACCAGCCGTACATGATCGCCTGCTGCTCGCCGTCCTTGCTGCGCTTCAGGTACTCGCCCCACTCGTAGGTGACGAGGCGCGCCCTGACGCCGATCCTGGCCCAGTCGGCCTGGATCAGTTCGGCCATGCGCTTGCCGTCGGGATTGTAGGGGCGGGATACCGGCAGATACCACAGGTCGATGGCGAAACCCTGGGGCAGCCCCGCCTTGACGAGCAGCGCCCGGGCTCTGGCCGGATCGTAGGGGGTATCCTCGACCTGGTGGTTGTAGGACCAGAGGGTCGGCGGGATCAGATTCTTCGCCGCCTGGGCGTTGCCCTGGTAGATCAGCTTCAGGATCGAGCCCTTGTCGATCGCCAGCGCCAGGGCTCGCCGCACCCGCAACCGGTCGAGCGGCTTCTTCTCGACGTTGAGGGCGATGTAGCCGATGTTCAGGCCTGCCTTCGAATAGACCACGATGTTGGGATCCTTCTTCATCGCTGCGATGTCGGCGGGATTGGGATAGGCCATCACCTGGCATTCGCCGGTCTTCAGCTTGGCGTAGCGCACCGCAGCATCGGGCGTGATGGCGAAGATCAAATGATCGATCTTGGCCCGGCCGCGCCAGTACTGGTCGAAGGCCTGGTAACGGATCACCGCGTCTTTCTGGTAGGAGACCAGTTGGAACGGCCCGGTGCCGATCACCTTTTCGTCGGCGATCCCGGGCGTGCCGCGGGCTTGCATCTTGCCGTAGTACTCGGCCGAATCGATCGAGGCGAAGTCCATCGCCAGGTCCGCGAGAAACGGCGCCTCGGGGTGGCGCAGCGTGAAGCGCACCGTGTACGGGTCGAGCTTTTCGATCCTGGCGACGATCTGGTCCATGCCCATGTCTTGCCAGTAGGCGAAGGTCTGACCGGCGCTCAATCGGTGCAAGGGCTGCTTCGGGTCCATCTGGCGCAGGAAGGTGAACAATACGTCGTCGGCGTCGAAATCCCGGCTCGGGGTAAACAGCGCATTGCTCTGGAACTTGACCCCGTGGCGCAAATGAAACGTATAGACGAGGCCGTTCTTCGATACTTCCCAGGATTGCGCCAGAGAGGGCACCACCTGGGTGGTGCCGGGTGCGAAGGCGACCAGGCGGTCGAAGATCGGCACCGAGGAAGCGTCGTAGGTGGTGCCGGTGCTGAAAAAGGCCGGATTGAATCCCTCCGGGCTGCCCTCCGAGCAATAGACGAGGGTTTTAGAGGCGGAGGCGGTCCCGGCAAATACGGTCAGCAATGCGACGAGACCGAGCTTGAAACTGGCGCTCATGGTGGGGCTGCGGTTGTTCTGCTGCGCGCGCGGGCCAAAGCCGGCATGTTAGCGCCTGCGAGGGCGTTTAACAATTTCTCATTGCAGGCAACGGACGGGGACGTTCCCCGGGGGGGGGGGCTAATCCAGCCGGGATGTTGTGGTAATCTTTGCGCCGCTCTAGTACGGCACCGCCCCGTTCTCGCTTAGAGCATTTCCAGCGCTATTTGCAAGAGGAGACCGATGAGTTACGCGCAACCGGCAGACTCCGGAAGAAGGGCGACCGGGCTCGTCGTCGTCTTGCTGTTCCACGCATTGCTGGTCTATGCCCTGGTCAATGGCCTGGCGCGCAAGATCGTCGATGTGGTGCACCAACCGCTGGAAACCAAGATCATCGAGGAGGTCAAGCCGCCGCCGCCGGACAAACCGCCGCCGCCGCCGCCGCCTCGTCTCGCCGCCCCGCCGCCGCCCTATATTCCTCTGCCGGAGGTGCAGGTGCAGCCGCCGCCGGTGGCGCCCCAGAACACGATTTCCGCGGTGACCCACACCAAGCCCACCGGTCCGGTACCGACGATGGTCCGGCGTGCGCCGGTGCGTACCACCGCCGCGGTGGTCGATGCCAGGAACTGCGAGAAACCGCAATATCCGCCGGCGTCGCTGCGCGATGAGGAGACCGGCGTGGTCAGGTTGGCCTTCCTGATCGATGTCGACGGCAAGGTGTTGCAGAGCAAGATCGAGCGCTCGACCGGCTATCGCCGTCTCGACGAGGCGGCCAGAAGGGCGCTCGCGCTGTGCAAGTTCAAGCCGGCCACGGTCGATGGCAAGCCCGAGAAGTCCTGGGCGCGCATCGAGTACGAATGGAAGATCGAGTGAGAGGCTTGCCCTCGCTGCTTACAGTTGCCCCCGATAATTTTTAGGATGATCACACCATGAGTTTCAAGCTAAGGGCCGGCGCCATTTTTGCCACGCTGATGTGCACCTTGACGATTTCCGCGGCATTGCCCACCGCCACCTGGGCGCAGGCGGCGCCCGCGTCGCCGGCGCTGCCTGCGAGTTCCGCCGTGGTCAGCCCGGTGACCGCGCCGCAGCCGCCGGAGGCGCTGCCCGCGACCGAGTCGGTGAAGAATCCCTACGGCCTCGATTCGCTGTGGAAGCAGGGTGACTTCGTCGCCCGCGGCACGCTCCTGATCCTGGTCATCATGTCGATGGGCACCTGGTACATCGGCGTGATGAAGGCGCTGGAGCAGAGCAAGCTCTTGAAGCAGGCCGACGAGGCGCGCAAGAAATTCTGGCAGGCGGGCACGATCCAGGACGGCGTGCTGACCCTGCACGAAGACAGCGCCTTCCGCTACATCGCGGAAGAGGGCAGCAATGCCAGCGAGCATCACGAGAGCTCGATGCTGGAGCAGATCGATTTCAACAGCTGGGTCGGCATGTCGATCCAGCGCGCGGTCGAGACCATCGGCAATCGTCTGCAAAACGGCCTGGCCTTTCTCGCCACGGTGGGCTCGACCGCGCCCTTCGTCGGCCTGTTCGGCACGGTGTGGGGCATCTACCATGCGCTGACCGCGATCGGCATCGCCGGGCAGGCGTCGATCGACAAGGTCGCCGGCCCGGTCGGCGAGTCGCTGATCATGACCGCGATGGGTCTGGCCGTGGCGGTGCCTGCGGTGCTCGGCTACAACTGGCTGGTGCGGCGTAACAAGGTGGCCATGGAGAACGTCCGCAACTTCAGCGGCCAGCTGCACATGGTCCTGCTCTCGCGCGGCCGCACTCAATCCAAGGGCGCCTGAGATGAGTTTCGCGTTTGCCCAGGAGGATGCGGAGGACGAGGTCGTCTCGGCGATCAACACCACGCCGCTGGTAGACGTGATGCTGGTACTGCTGATCATCTTCCTGATCACCATTCCGGTGGTGGTCAACACGGTGCCGGTGCAGTTGCCGAAGGAGCGGAACCAGCCGACCGTGACCAAGCCTGAGAACATCGTGTTGGCCATCACCAAGGACGGGGACATTTTCTGGAATCAGGTCCTGGTGCCGGATGCGCCGACCTTGCTGGCCAGATTGAAGGCGGCGGCGGTCAAGGTGCCGCAGCCGGAGGTCCATATCCGCGGCGACCGCAACGCCCGCTACGAGTTCATCGGCAAGGTGGTTTTCGCTTGCCAGCGCGCCGGCATCGAGAAGGTCGGCTTCATCACCGAGCCGCCGGCACGCGGCGGCTGAGGGAGATAAGCATGGCTATGAATATCGGCAGCGCCAGCAGCTCGGGCGAACCGGAAGTGATGGTGGACATCAACACCACGCCCTTGATCGACGTGATGCTGGTGCTCCTGATCATGCTGATCATCACCATTCCGATCCAGACCCACGCGGTGAAGCTCAACATGCCCACCGCCAACCAGCAGCAGTCCTCGGTGCCGCCGCAGGTGGTGGCCATCGACATCGACTTCGACGGCACCATCCTGTGGAACGGCCAGGTGGTGAACGGCCGCAACGATCTCAAGGCGCGGCTGCGCGGAATTGCGGCGATGGCCGACCAGCCGGAGCTGCATCTGCGTCCGAACAAACTGGTCAAGTACAAGGTGGTGGCGATGGTCATGGCCGAGGCGCAGCGCCTGGGCGTGACCAAGATCGGTCTGGTCGGCAACGAGCAGTTCATCAATTGAAGAATAAGGCTGGGAAGATGTTCACTCGCAGAATCGCAGCGCTGCTTTTTATTCTCGGTCTCGCCGCGGGGCTCGCGGCGCCGGTCCTGGCCCAGGATCAAGTCAAATCCGCCACCGTGCGGGCGGAGGTGGGCAAGCCGCTGCAGGCGGCGGTGGCTCTGTTGAAGGGCAGGAAGGCCAAGGCGGCGCTGGCCAAGATCGCCGAGGCGGACGCGGTCAAGAACAAGACCCCGTTCGAGGCCTACATGGTCGCCCGCCTGCGCGCCCAGGCCGAGGCGGCCGCGGGCGACGCGGCGGCCGCGGCGCGCGACTTCGAGGCGACCGCCGCTTCACCCGCAGCGCCGGCGGCGGAGCGGACGCAGTTCTTAGCCGTCGCCGCCGGCCAGTATTACTCGGCCAGGGCTTATGCCAAGGCCGTCGAACTCGCCACGCGCTACTTCGCCGCCGGCGGCAAGGACCCCGCGGTGCGCACCATCTACGTCCAGGCGCTGTACCTCGGCAACGATTTCGCCCAGGCCGCCCGCGAGATTCTGGCCGACGTCGAGGGCGAGCAGCAGGCGGGCAAGACGCCCTCCGAGATGGAACTGCAGATGCTGGCCAACTGCTATCTGAAAACCAACGACAAGGCCGGCTACGCCCACACCATGGAGAAGCTGGTCGCCTTCCATCCCAAGCGCGACTACTGGTTGAGCGTGGTCTATAGCGTGACCACGCGTCCGGGATTTTCCGATCGGCTGACGCTCGATGCGGACCGGCTGAAGCTCGCCACCGGCACCATGCGCGGCGCCGAGGACTATATGGAAGCGGCGCAACTGGCGTTGCAGGCGGGCTTCCCGATGGAAGCGAAAAAGTTCGTCGATGCCGGCTATGCCGCCGGCCTGCTCGGTACCGGGCCGGACGCCGCGCGCCACCAGCGCCTGAGAGCGCTGGTCCAGAAGAACCTCGCCGAAGACCAGCGGACGCTGGGCCAGGGCGATGCCCGGGTGGCCGCCGACAAGGACGGCACGCCGCTGCTCAACACCGGCCTCAATTACGTCCTGCACGGGCGCGCCGACAAGGGCCTGGCGATGATGGAGCAGGGCATGAGGAAGGGCGGCTTCCGCCACCCCGACGACGCCCGTCTGCGCCTGGGCTACGCCTACCAGCTCGCCGGGCAGAAGCAGAAGGCGGTGCAGGTATTCAAGACCGTGCGCGGCGCCGACGGCGCCGCGGCGCTGGCCCGTCTGTGGGTGATCCGCCTGGGCCAGGGGACCTAGGCCGCGCGTATCCGGTGGTCGGCTCGGGGCACCGCGGCGAGCAGCTTCCGGGTGTAGGGGTGCTGGGGGCGCAGGTAGATGTCGTCGGAGTTG
>JAJYXA010000079.1 GCA_021791235.1 Pseudomonadota bacterium | reverse complement strand
GACGCGCTTGCCCAGCAGGTTCTGGCGGAAGCGGCCGCTCTTGCCCTTGATCATGTCGGCCAGCGACTTCAGCGGGCGCTTGTTGGCGCCGGTCATCGCCTTGCCGCGACGGCCGTTGTCGAGCAGCGAATCGACCGCTTCCTGCAGCATGCGCTTTTCGTTGCGCACGATGATTTCCGGGGCCTTCAGCTCCAGCAGCCGCTTCAGGCGGTTGTTGCGGTTGATGACGCGGCGGTACAGGTCGTTCAGGTCGGAGGTGGCGAAGCGGCCGCCGTCCAGCGGCACCAGCGGGCGCAGTTCGGGCGGCAGCACCGGCAGCACTTCGAGGATCATCCATTCGGGCTTGATGCCGGACTTCTGGAAGCCTTCGAGGATCTTCAGGCGCTTCGACAGCTTCTTCAGCTTGGTGTCGGAACCGGTCTTGCTGATTTCCGAATGCAGGCTCTCCACCTCGGTGTGCAGATCGAGCGAGCGCAGCAGCTCGCGCACCGCTTCCGCCCCCATCAGCGCCTTGAATTCGTCACCGTACTCTTCCAGCTTGGCGAGATAGTCTTCCTCGGTCAGCAACTGGCCACGGTTGAGCGGCGTCATGCCGGGCTCGACCACCACGAAGCCTTCGAAATACAGCACGCGCTCGATGTCGCGCAGCGTCATGTCGAGCACCATGCCCAGACGCGACGGCAGCGACTTCAGGAACCAGATGTGGGCGACCGGCGAGGCCAGCTCGATGTGGCCCATGCGCTCGCGGCGCACCTTGGACAGCGTGACTTCGACGCCGCACTTTTCGCAGATCACGCCGCGGTGCTTGAGGCGCTTGTACTTGCCGCACAGGCATTCGTAGTCCTTCACCGGACCGAAAATCTTGGCGCAGAACAGGCCGTCGCGCTCCGGCTTGAAGGTGCGGTAGTTGATGGTCTCCGGCTTCTTCACTTCGCCGTACGACCAGGAGCGGATTTTCTCCGGCGACGCCAGGCCGATCTTGATGGCGTCGAACTCTTCCTCGTGGGTGGCCTGTTTGAACAGATCGAGCAATGCTTTCATGTCTTTTCTCCGTGAGGTGTCAGGTGTTAGGCGTGAGGCGCGGGGAAGGTTCCTTTCCCCTCACCCCTCACTCCTCACTGATTCAATAACGTTCCAGATCGATGTCGATGCCCAGCGAGCGGATTTCCTTCACCAGCACGTTGAAGGACTCGGGCATGCCGGCCTCGATCTTGTGGTCGCCCTTGACGATGTTCTCGTACACCTTGGTACGGCCGTTCACGTCGTCGGACTTCACCGTCAGCATTTCCTGCAGCACGTAGGACGCGCCGTAGGCCTCCAGCGCCCACACTTCCATTTCGCCGAAGCGCTGGCCGCCGAACTGCGCCTTGCCGCCCAGCGGCTGCTGCGTGACCAGGGAATACGGCCCGGTGGAACGCGCGTGCATCTTGTCGTCGACCAGGTGGTGCAGCTTCAGCACGTGCTTGTAGCCCACCGTGACCGGGCGGTCGAAGGCTTCGCCGGTGCGGCCGTCGTACAGCGTGACCTGGCCGCCTTCCGGCAGTCCGGCCAGCGTCAGCATCTGGCGGATTTCCTCTTCCGTCGCACCGTCGAACACCGGCGAGGCGAACGGCACGCCCTTTTTCAGGTTGCGCGCCAGCTCGATCACTTCGTCGTCGCTGAAGTTGTCGAGGTCTTCCGTCTTGCCCGACTGGTTGTAGATCTGCTTCAGGAAATCGCGCAGGTCCTTCACCATCGACTTGGTCTGCGCCGCCAGCATTTCGCCGATGCGCTCGCCCAGGCCCTTGGCGGCCCAGCCGAGGTGGGTCTCCAGGATCTGGCCGATGTTCATCCGCGACGGCACGCCGAGCGGGTTCAGCACGATGTCGACCGGACGGCCGTCGGCCATGAAGGGCATGTCCTCGACCGGAACGATCTTCGACACCACGCCCTTGTTGCCGTGACGGCCGGCCATCTTGTCGCCGGGCTGCAGGCGGCGCTTGACCGCCAGATAGACCTTGACCATCTTCTGCACGCCGGGCGGCAGTTCGTCGCCGGCGGTGAGCTTCTTCTTTTTCTCTTCGAACATCGCATCGAACTCGATGCGCTTCTGCGTCAGGCTGTCCTTCAGCGATTCGACCTGGCGGCTGGCCTCGTCGTCGGCCAGGCGGATGTCGAACCAGTCGTGGCGGTTCACCGATTCCAGATAGTCACGGGTGACCTTGCCGCCCTTGGCGAGCTTCTTCGGGCCGCCGTTGGCGACCTTCAGGTGCAGCAGCTTTTCCAGACGCGCGAAGGTGTCGTCTTCGACGATGCGCATGCGGTCGGTCAGGTCCTTCTTGTATTCGGCCAGCTGGGTGTCGATGATCGACTGCGCGCGTTTATCTCTTTCGATGCCCTCGCGGGTGAACACCTGCACGTCGATCACCACGCCCGACATGCCGGACGGCACCTTGAGGCTGGTGTCCTTCACGTCGGACGCCTTCTCGCCGAAGATCGCGCGCAGCAGCTTTTCTTCCGGCGTCAGCTGGGTCTCGCCCTTGGGCGTGACCTTGCCGACCAGCACGTCGCCGGCTTCGACTTCGGCGCCGATGGCGATGATGCCGGACTCGTCCAGACGCGCCAGCTGGCGCTCGGCCAGGTTGGAAATGTCGCGGGTGATTTCCTCAGGCCCGAGCTTGGTGTCGCGCGCCACCACCGACAGTTCCTCGATGTGGATCGAGGTGTAGCGGTCTTCGGCGACGACTTTCTCGTTGATCAGGATCGAGTCTTCGAAGTTGTAGCCGTTCCACGGCATGAAGGCGACCAGCATGTTCTGCCCCAGCGCGAGCTCGCCCATGTCGGTCGATGCGCCGTCTGCGATCACGTCGCCGCGGGCGATCACGTCGCCCACCTCCACCAGCGGACGCTGGTTGATGTTGGTGTTCTGGTTGGAACGCGTGTACTTGATCAGCGAGTAGATGTCCACGCCGACTTCGCCGGCGCGCGCCTCTTCGTCGTGCACCCGGATCACGATCCGGCCGGCATCGATGTAATCGACGATGCCGCCGCGATGCGCGGTCACCACCGTGCCGGAATCCACCGCGGCGGTGCGCTCGATGCCGGTGCCGACGAAGGGCTTCTCGGGACGCAGACACGGCACCGCCTGGCGCTGCATGTTGGAGCCCATCAGCGCGCGGTTGGCGTCGTCATGCTCGAGGAAGGGAATCAGGGACGCCGCCACCGACACGATCTGCGCCGGCGCCACGTCCATGTATTCGATGCGGTCCGGCGCCGACAGCGTGAATTCGTTCTTGTAGCGGCACGACACCAGGTCGTCCTTGAACTTGCCCTTGGCGTCGAGCTCGGCGTTGGCCTGCGCGATCACGTACTTGCTTTCTTCGATCGCCGACAGGTATTCGATCTCGTCGGTCACCTTGTTGTTGACCACTTTCCGGTACGGCGTTTCGATGAAGCCATACCAGTTGGTGCGGGCGAACAGGGCCAGCGAGTTGATCAGGCCGATGTTCGGACCTTCCGGCGTTTCGATCGGGCACACCCGGCCATAATGGGTCGGGTGCACGTCGCGCACCTCGAAGCCGGCGCGCTCGCGGGTCAGGCCGCCCGGGCCCAGCGCGGAGACGCGGCGCTTGTGGGTGATCTCGGACAGCGGGTTGGTCTGGTCCATGAACTGTGACAATTGGCTGGAGCCGAAGAATTCCTTGATCGCAGCCGACACCGGCTTGGCGTTGATCAGGTCGTGCGGCATCAGGTTGTCGGACTCGGCCTGCGAGAGGCGCTCGCGCACCGCGCGCTCGACCCGCACCAGGCCGGCACGGAACTGGTTCTCCGCCAGTTCGCCGACCGAACGCACGCGGCGGTTGCCGAGGTGGTCGATGTCGTCGATCTCGCCGCGGCCGTTGCGCAGCTCGACCAGGATCTTGATCACGGCAACGATGTCTTCGGTCGACAGCGTACCGGTACCGGTCAGTTCGTCGCGGCCGATGCGGCGGTTGAACTTCATGCGGCCCACGGCCGACAGGTCGTAGCGGTCTTCGCTGAAGAACAGGTTGACGAACAGCGCGTTCACCGCATCTTCGGTGGGCGGCTCGCCCGGGCGCATCATGCGGTAGATCGCCACCTTGGCGGCGTATTCGTCGGTGGTGTCGTCGGTGCGCAGCGTCTGCGAAATGAAGGCGCCGTGGTCGAGGTCGTTGGTGTAAAGCGTGTTGAACTTGTCCACCCCGGCCGCTGCCAGCTTGGTCAGCAGCTCTTCGGTGATCTCGTCGTTGGCGCGCGCCACCAGTTCGCCTGTGTTCTTGTCAACCACGTCGTGCGACAGCACGCGGCCCACCACGAACTCGGCCGGCACCGCCCATTTCTTGACGCCGGCGGCATCCAGCTCGCGGATGTGCTTGGCGGTGATGCGCTTGTCCTTGGGAACGATGACGTGGCCGTCCTTGCCGCAGATGTCGAAGCGGGCCAGTTCGCCGCGCAGGCGCTCGGGCACCAGTTCGAACTGCACCCCCTGGGTATTGATGTAGAAGGTGTCCTTGCTGAAGAAGTCGTCCAGGATGCCGGCCGGGGTATAGCCCAGCGCCTTCAGCAGGATGGTGACCGGCATCTTGCGGCGGCGGTCGACGCGGAAGAACAGGATGTCCTTGGCGTCGAACTCGAAGTCCAGCCACGAACCGCGATAGGGAATCACGCGGGCCGAGAACAGCAGCTTGCCCGAACTGTGGGTTTTGCCGCGGTCGTGCTCGAAGAACACGCCGGGCGAGCGGTGCAACTGCGACACGATCACGCGCTCGGTGCCGTTGATGACGAACGAGCCGGTCGGCGTCATCAGCGGAATTTCGCCCATGTAGACTTCCTGCTCCTTGACTTCCTTGATCGTCGGCTTGGATGCTTCCTTGTCCATGATGACCAGGCGCACCTTGGCGCGCAGCGGCGCGCAATAGGTCAGGCCGCGCTGCTGGCATTCCTTGATGTCGAATACCGGTTCGCCCAGCAGGTAGCTGACGTATTCCAGCCGCGCGTTCTTGGAGTGGCTCTCGATCGGAAAAATCGAGGTGAACGCGGCCTGCAGGCCTTCGTTCAGTCGCTCGTCCACCGAACGACCTTCCTGCAGGAAGGCGCGATAGGACTCAAGCTGGGTCGCCAGAAGAAACGGCACCGGAAGGGTGTTGGTGCGGCTGGCAAAGCTCTTGCGCAGACGTTTTTTCTCGGTAAAGGTGTAAGCCATGGAGTCTCCTTGACGATCAGGGGCGAGCGGGCACGCGGGCTACGCGCCGGCGCTTTGTAAGGCACACGCAAAAAGCAAATGACCCGGAAGCCGATTCCGGGTTCCGGGTATTTGCTGCTTGCGTCTGCCGCGGGCTTCCCCGCAGCACACCACAGAAATGGATATGTGGCGAAATAAATGCGTCTCCGGAAGTGGCGGCGCGCTTTCACGCACCGCCCTGGGGTCCGTTGACTTATTTGACTTCGACGGAGGCGCCAGCTTCTTCCAGCTGCTTCTTCAGCGCGTCGGCATCGGCCTTGGACACGCCTTCTTTCACGGCCTTGGGAGCGCCGTCGACCAGGTCCTTGGCTTCCTTCAGGCCCAGACCGGTTGCTGCACGCACCACTTTGATGACTTCCACCTTCTTTTCGCCAGCGGAATTCAGCATCACGGTGAACTCGGTCTGCTCTTCGGCAGCGGGGGCAGCGCCGCCGGCAGCGGGGGCAGCCACGGCAACCGCGGCGGCGGCGGCGGAAACGCCGAATTTCTCTTCCATTTCCTTGATGAGCCCGGACAGCTCAAGCACGGTCATGTTGGCGATGGCGTCCAGAATGTCAGCTTTTGCAACAGCCATTTTGTATTACTCCTGTCAATTGTGCTTCAGATTAAAAAAACAATATCGTCGATTCGGATGTCGTGAGGCCGTTCAGGCGGCCTGCTTGTCGCGCACCGCGGCCAACCCGCGAACGAACCTGGCCGGCACTTCGTTGAGCGTGCGGACGAATTGCGCAACCGGGGCCTGCATGGTGCCCAAGAGCTTGGACAACAGTTCTTCGCGGCTGGGCATGCTGGCCAGATTCCCCACGTCCTTGGCGGACATGATGAAGTTGGGCATGGCACCGGCCTTGACTACGAACTTGTCGTTGGTCTTGGCAAACTCGTGCATCACCTTGGCGGCGGCCACGGGATCCCTGGAAATGCCATAGGCAAGCGGACCGACCAGCTGGTCGGCAATGCCCGCAAACGGCGTATCCGCGATCGCGCGGCGCACCAGCGTGTTTTTCAACACGCGCAGATAGACGCCTTCCTTGCGCGCCTGGGCGCGCAACTGGGTCATGTTTTCCACCGTGATGCCGCGATACTCGGCAACGACAACCGTCTGGGCGGCCGCAACCTGCGCAGCAACCTCGGCAACGACGGCCTTCTTCTCTTCAAGATTCAGACTCAAGGTCTTACCTCCTTCTCAGTTACGAAGCGTTGCCCGCTTCGGCTGGCGACCTTGACAGGAAAATCCTGCTGGGGAACGCCATCTGCGTAGGGTCCGAGTCCGGCAAACAGAGGACAGAACTTCATCACCCATCTGCCATCCACCGGCGATTAAATCCTTGCGGATGCCTACGGTCTTTGACAACCCGTCAACCAATGCTTCGGCTGACGGCCCAAAGCTCGCTTGGACATCTCTTTCCAGAGATGCCCATCGTTAAAAATTTATGCGCCGACGCTGGACTGGTCCACGCGCACGCCCACGCCCATGGTGCTGGACACCGACAGGCGCTTGAAATAGATGCCCTTGGAACTGGCCGGCTTGGCGCGCTGCAGCGCGTCCAGCAGCGCAGCCAGGTTCTCTTTCAGGTCTTCCACGCTGAACGAGGCGCGGCCGATGGTGCAGTGCACGATGCCGCCCTTGTCGGTGCGGTACTGCACCTGGCCGGCCTTGGCGTTTTTCACCGCGCCGACCACGTCGGGCGACACCGTTCCCACCTTGGGGTTCGGCATCAGGCCGCGCGGGCCGAGGATCTGGCCGAGCTGACCGACGACGCGCATGGCGTCGGGGGTGGCGATCACCACGTCGAAATCCATCTTGCCGGCCTTGATCTCGGCGGCCAGGTCGTCGAAGCCGACGATGTCGGCGCCGGCGTCGCGCGCCTTCTGGGCGTTGTCGCCCTGGGCGAACACCGCCACGCGCACGGTCTTGCCGATCCCCTTCGGCAGCACCACGGCACCCCGCACCATCTGGTCGGATTTGCGGGCATCGACGCCGAGATTCACCGCCACATCGACCGACTCGTCGAACTTGGCGGTCGCGGTTTCCTTGACCAGCTGCAGGGCGTCCGTCACCGGATAGTTGCGGGTGCGGTCGATTTTTTCTTTCAGCGCGCGCAGGCGCTTGGATACGTTAGCCATGTCAGACTCCCTCCACGATGATGCCCATGGAACGGGCCGTACCGGCGATGGTGCGCACCGCCGCGTCCATGTCGGCCGCGGTCAGGTCGGGTTCCTTGGTCTTGGCGATTTCTTCCAGCTGGGTGCGGGTGATGGTGCCGACCTTGTCCATGTGCGGTTTCGCGCTGCCCTTGTCGAGCTTGATCGCCTTCTTGATCAGCACCGTCGCGGGCGGCGTCTTCATGATGAAGGTGAAGCTCTTGTCCGCGAACGCGGTGATCACCACCGGAATCGGCAGACCGGGCTCCATGCCCTGGGTCTT
>JAJYXA010000156.1 GCA_021791235.1 Pseudomonadota bacterium | reverse complement strand
ACCGCTCGGGCGTGACCGTACTGGAGGCCCTGCGCGCCTGCGAGATGATCGCTGGCAACCGGGTGATCGCCAGCGGCATCCGCCGCGCCGCGCAGCAGATTGCAGACGGGCGCGGGCTGTCGGAAAGCTTCCAGTCGCTGGCGCTGTTTCCGCCGCTGGTGATCCGCATGCTGCGCGTGGGTGAGAGCACGGGTGCGCTCGACGAAGCACTGGACAACGTGACGTTTTTCTACAACCGCGAAGTGCTCGACTCGATCGAAAACGGCCTCAGGGTTCTGGAACCGCTGCTCACGGCCATTCTGGGTTTGCTGCTCGGCGGCATCCTGGTGTCGGTGCTGTTGCCGATTTACGACCTGATCGGGAATCTGCCGCTGTGATCATGGAAACCACAGTTGAATGCATTCGATGGTGCGACTGGGCGAGTGGCTGCCGCGAAGCGAGGAGGTGGCAGGCCGACGCCTGCAACGACGAGCGACAAAGGAAGACGCATGGCCAGGCGGGCCAGCGAATGCGTAGCGGATTCCATTTCCCGGTACACGTCATCGAAGGCAGGAGAATCAATTTCCATGCGGTACTTCCGACATTTATGAGCGGTCTACTGCGGTTTTCATGATCATGTTCGAGCACCGCCTGCTTCTATTTGCTACACCCCGCCAGATCGGCATCCTCGACTGGCGTCCGGGACATATGCACTGGCTGGGCGAATTTCCAGCCAGCGCTGAAGGACTGGCTGCGTTCCGCAAAATCGTGGTCAAGCATGCGCGACTGCCCGTACTGCTGGTGGCCGACACGGTCGACGAGGACTACCGCAGCGAAGTCCTTCCGCACGTGCAGGGACACGCGCGCGACGAACTGCTGGCACGCAAGCTCAAGCAGGTATTCCGCAATACGCGCTTCACCGGCGCGTGGCGGCAGGCGCGCGAAGCGGCCGGGCGCCGCGACGACCGCTATCTGCTGGCGGCCCTGCCCGACGCCGAGTGGCTGACACCCTGGCTCAGCGTGCTGCACAGTGAGCGCGTGCCGCTGGCGGGCATCACGCCGCTGGCGCTGGCCTATCAGCACCTGCTGGAAAAACTGCGGGAACAGTCGTCGCATACCTTGCTGGCCTGCCGTCTCAACAACAGTTTGCGGCTGTCCTACTATCACAATGGCTTGTTGCGTTTTTCGCGCCTGATCGGCGGCGACGCGCCCACCCAACTGCCGGGCAACGCGGCGGACGAAATTGCGAAGACGCAGCTCTATCTCAGCGGACAGCGCATCCTGCCGCGCGAAGCCCGGCTGCACGTGCTGCTGCTCGACCCCAGCGGCCAGCTGGACAGCGCGCAGGCCCAGCTGAATGCCGACCCGGCATTCAGCACGCGACTGGTCGACATGCCCAGCCTCGCGCGCGCGCTGCGCATCCCCGATGACTTCCTCGCCGCCACACCGGAAGTCGCGCCCCTGGCGGCCATCGCCGGCGAAGCGCTGAAACTCAATCTGGCGCCGCCCGAATTGTTGCAGCACCACACCGAGTTCCGCTGGCGACGCGGTCTGCATGCGGCCGCCGGTATCGTCGCGTTGCTGGGTCTGGGGCTCACCGCCGCCTACTGGCTGCATGCTCGTGACCTGGACGACCAGGCGCGTCAGCTGACCCAACAGTATCAGCAGTTCGATGCCCGCTATCAGGCCATTGCACGGACGTTCCCCAGCCAGGCCATGGCACCCGAGCAACTCGTCCAGACGGTGAGTCTGGCGCGCCAGCTCGACAGCGCGCAGACCGATGTGGCCGCACTCCTCGCGACGATCGGGCAGTCCCTGCTTGCCGCCCCCGACATCACGCTGGACAGCCTGAACTGGACCGATGAATCGCTGGTGCCCAGCGGCGAAGTACGGGTCAGCCTCGATGCCGGATTGACCCCGTTCGACGGCAATTACCGGGCCGCCATGCAGCGCATCGAAGGATTCATGCACACCCTGCAGGCCATGCCGGGCGTGCAGGCCGTGAGCCTGCACAGCAGTCCCGTGAACGCCGATTCCAGCAGTACGCTGTCCGGTAAAACGCTCAATGCCGATGCGGCCGACGCGCCGGCTGCACGTTTCAGCCTCAGCCTGCTTTACCGCGAGGCCAGGCGATGACGCGCCCACCTCTCGCCGTCCTCAAACTGCCGCTGCTGCTACTGCTGGCGGCGCTACTGCTGGCGGCCGGCGGACTCCTGTGGGGGCAGCGCGAGGCGAAAGAAGCCGAAACGGCGCTGCAGCACCAGCAAACCGCACTCAACCAGGCACGCCAGCAACTCGACCGCAGCCGCCAGCAGCAGCAACTCATTGCCACCCATCTGGCCGATTACCAGGCAGTCGTGGCACGCGGATTCGTTGGTGCGGAAGACCGCCTGGCCTGGATCGAGGCGGTGCAACTGGCCAACCGCGATGCCGGGCTGTATGGGTTAACCTACCGCCTGATGCCGCGCACGGCCTCGTCTTCCGCGCTGGCACAGGGCCTGCCGCTGGGACAGACCCGCATGGAACTCACCCTGCCGCTGCTGGTGGAAACCGATCTCACCCATTTTCTCGACGCGCTCAAGGCGCGCGCGCCCGGGGTATATCACGTTCAGAGCTGCCGCCTGTCGCGCCTCGACAATGCGGCGTTCACCGCCACCGACCATCCCCACTTGCAGGCCGAATGCGACCTGCTGTGGTTTACCGTGGCGACGGCAACGGAGGAGCGCCATGAATAGACGACCAATCCGATTCGGCGGCAACGCGCTGCGGGAACGTGCGGCCACCCGCGTCTGCGCGCTGGCGCTGTGCCTGGGCAGCGTCGGGACAGCCATGGCCGCTCCAGCCGATCCGGGGCGCCTGTTTTTCACCCCGGCGCAGCGCGCCCAGCTGGAAGCCACGCGCACGCGCAATGCCGCCCCGCCCGGTCCAGGCCAGCAGGTCTCGTCCGACAGCGCCCCGGCACCGTTTCGCTATGACGGCGTGGTCATCCGCTCCGACGGCAAGACCACGCGCTGGATCGACGGCAAGGCACAACGTGACGATTCCGGCGTGTCTGGCCTGAAGCCGGGCCAGATCCGCGCCAACGGCAAAGTGTATGAACCCTACCAGGTGCTGCGCCCCCTCCCTCCCGAGCCGGCCGGCCCAGACATCAAGGAATCCGCACCATGACACGCTCGCGCGGTTTTACCCTGATCGAGATGGCCATCGTGCTGGTCATCATCACCATTCTGATTGGTGGGCTGGCCATGCCATTGTCGGCTCAAATCCAGGCGCGACGGATTGCGGAAACCAAGAGAACGCTGGAGGAAACACGCGAGGCAATACTCGGGTATGCCATGATCCACTCTTGTAGCTGTGCCTACAACGCGGTGGGGCCCACCGGCACACTCTATCCCTCGCCACAAACCACGTGCGCCTCCACCTCCTGCCCCACCAATAACCCGAGTTTGACCGCTGTCACACTTCAACACGCGTATCTGCCCTGCCCCGACACCGACAACCCGCCCGATGGAAAAGAGAACAGGGTTGGCAAGAGCTGCGCGGGGTCCAGTGGCCTGATGCCGTGGGTTGATCTGGGCATTGCGCCGCAGGATGCGTGGGGAAATCGCCTGCACTACGCGGTCATTTCGCAATTTGCCGATGCATCCATCGGGTTTTCAGCCAGCACCACGCTAAACCCGCCTGATCCGATCGTCATCTGCACCACGCACACCTGCGACAGATTAAGCCCGGATGTCGCAGGAAATGTCATGTTTGTGCTGGTTTCCCACGGCCCCAACGGCTGGGGAGCGAACAACATCAACGGCACCACCCTGGCCGCGCCGACGGGTCTGGACGAAGTGGAGAACCTCAACGGGAACCTGATCTACATCAGCCGCACGCCCACCAAACCCGATGCCGCCAGCGGCGAATTCGACGACCTGACCGCATGGGTCTCGCTTGCCTATTTGGTTAACCACATATGTCCTACAGGTTCGGACTGCTCGCCGTAGCCTGCAGACAGAACGTCACCCGTCCTGCCTGATTGTCGGACAGTTCCAGCCGGAACCCTGAGCGCGCGGCTTGGCGCGCGGCCTGATACAACCCCACGCCCAACCCGAAATCCGACGCCACCGGGCTGAGGAACAGATTACGTGCCACGTGTTCGGGCGCAGCGGCGCCGCTGTCGGTCACCGTCAGGCACACCAGCGGATGCAAGGTCAGGCGTACTTCCACCGCGACATCCGGCTGGCTCTGCCGTTTGCGCAGCGCATTGGTCAGCAGATTGTCAACCACGCTGTCGAACAGGTCCTGCGGCAGCGGCGTGCCGTCGACCGCATCGGCGAAAAACCGCACGTCGTCGTGTTCATAGCGCGTCTGCAGCGCAGCCCACCATGCTTGCGCAGCAATATGCGCGACATCCATTTCAGCCGGCTGCTTGAGCTTGTCGACGGTCTGCGACAGGCGCGCCGCCAGCTGCGGCAGCTGACGTTTCATCAACGCGAGCAGGCGTTCGCTGTCTTCGGGGGTCGAGGTGTCGGCGGCGGCAAGCAGGGTTTTCAGCGACTGCAGGATGTTCTTCACGTCGTGCGTCAGACGCGCGCCGGTGTCGTGGATGGCCTGGCTGTAGGCCTGCTCGCGCAGCGTCTGTTCGCGCACCTTGGCGGCATAGAAATAACCCAGCAACTGCGACAGCAATCGCACATGCAGCGCCAGTGCGGGAGTAAGGGGGCGGGTGGATTGCCAAGTCAGGTTGAGGCCGTGGAACGTATGACTCACGGCATGTTCCGCGGGCTCGCCAAAGCTGCCCTCGCCGCGCGCTGCCTGCCAGCGGCCGCCACGTATCCATGTGAGCTCGTGCAGATCGGACAACGCATCACGCACGAAGGACTCGGGATCGCGCTCGCGCTCGGCCAGCGTCGCCAGCCGCTGCGCCCAGCCTTCGAACGGCAGGCCCACCGACAGCAGATAACGCGACGTCACCTGGCCCAGACCTGCAAACCCGGCGCGCGGATTCCACAGCCACGACAAGGCCAGCAGCAGCGCCGCCATCCCCAGCAGGGTCTGCACCAGCGCCCACGCATAGCTCACCTTGGCGACCGCCACCACGGCAAACACGCCCAGCGCCATCACCATGATGAGCAGCGACAGCATGAGACCGTAGATGAAATCGAGGGTCGACGAAGTACTGCGCTGACGGCCCGCAGGCAGGAACAGGATTGCCAGCGGCAGCAACGGCAGGCCGTAGCGCGCCACGATCCGCAGTTCATCGGGCAGCGAAGCGCTCCCCAGACTTTGCGGAAGCACCCAGGCCAGCAGCAGGGCAAGCAGGTAGGCCAGCGCAAGCAGGTAGGCGAGTCGCGGCCCGCGTTCGTTTTGCGACGTCGCGACTGCGCCCACCAGCCCTGCCAGGATCGCCAGCCACAGCGCCATTACCCAGGTGCTGTCCACCAATACCAGCAGCGCGGCCATGGCAAACACCGGCAGCGCCAGCCGCGGCTCGATGCGCGCCTCGCTGCGCACCAGCGGCTGCCACAGCAGGAACAGGCCGTAATGCGCCAGCAGGAAGGCTCGCGTCGTCGTCGCGTCGGCGTCGAGCACCACAGCCGCATGCAGGGCCAGCAGCATCAGCCCCAGCCAGCGCCCCGGCGCCACGCGCGTGAAACGCGTGGCCAGCGACGTCAGCCAGGCCAGCTGCGGGGCGGGTTCAGCGCGTTCGGTCATGTGCGGGAAATCGGGAAGGAATGCAGGACAATCAGCATGCCACTGCTAACGGCATTCCGTCCCGGAAATGGAGGGTAACCGCGCTTCGGGTCGCGCACATCCTGACGGAAACCCGGCATGGGTGTCGTGTTTTCATCAAAATGGGGCGCGCCCAGGCCCGCTTGGCTGCGTTTTTTCATTTTTAATCAAAATCTTACATCACACTCACCAATGGCACATATTTTGCACGTTGGCCCAACAGGCAATAACAACCGGAGAGCCCCACCATGCCGCACCCCCACTTCGCGCGACGCCAGTCGGGCTTTACCCTTATCGAGATCGCCATTGTGCTGGTCATTATCGGCCTGTTGCTGGGCGGTATTCTCAAGGGCCAGGAACTCATCAACAGCGCGCGGGTGAAAAATCTTGCCAGCGATTTCCGCAATATTCCGGTTTTCATTTACGGCTATCAGGACAAGTTCAAATCGCTCCCTGGCGATGACGCAGCGGCGAACACCCACGTCAATGGCACCGTTGCTACCACTGGAATGACCCCGGGCAATGGCGTAATCCAAGGCAGCTGGGACAGCACGACCGCCACCGATGAATCCTATTTGTTCTGGCAGCATGTGCGGCTCGCCGGCTTGGCGCCCGGCTCCACCACTACGGGCGCGGCCGATTACCCACCCGTTAATGCGCTTGGCGGCCGAATTGGCGTGCAGAGCGCAGCGCCTTTTGCCAATATGAATGGCACCTATTTCATCTGTTCAACCGGGATTCCGGGAAAATTCGCCAAGCAACTCGACACCCAGTTGGATGACGGTAATACAGCTGCAGGTTCGATGCAGGTTGGTACTACTGCTAGCCCCTCTGTTGCCGTAACCACGACGCTTGTTGACTCGACGAACTACACTGTCTGCATGGGCATTTGATCCGGCTTCCTGCCTAACCCTGGCCCGCTTCGGCGGGCTTTTTACCATTCTTACCCCTGCAACACCCTGAACTCCGCCGCCGCCAGACCGTCGGCGGCGCCGCGTAGCACCAGAACATCGCCCACCTGGATGCGGGTGTCGGGCTGCGGATCCACCCCCTTGATCCCCTGGCGGCGGATCGCCACCACATCGACCAGCAACTCGTCCAGTTTCAACTCTTCCAGGCTGTGCCCCGGCGCGGCCGCGCCCTGGGTAACCAGCACGGTATGCAGGCGCGGCTGCGCGTCCTGATCCAGTTCATCGTCGACATCGCTGGCGCCGCGGAAAAAACCGCGCATCATGGCGTAGCGCGTTTCGCGCACCTCGCGGATCCGTTTCAGCACCTGACTCAAGGGCACGCCCAGCAGCATCAGCGCGTGCGAGGCCAGCATCAGCGAGCCCTCCATCACTTCGGACACCACTTCGGCTGCGCCCGCCGCTTTCAGCGCATCGATGTGGGTGTCGTCGATGGTGCGCACCACCACCGGCAGTTCCGGCCGCAGTTCTCGGACGTGCCGCAGGATGGCCATGCTGGAGGGCAGGTCGGAATAGGTCACCACGATGGCCTGCGCACGGCTGAGGCCGGCGGCGACCAGCACTTCGCGGCGGCTGGCGTCGCCATAGACGACGCTGACGCCGGATGCCGCCACCGCGCGGATGCGCTCGGGATCGGCGTCGAGCGCGATGAAGCTGATGCCCTCGGCCTCCAGCAGGCGCGCCAGGTTCTGCCCGCTGCGGCCATAGCCACAGACGATTACGTGCTGGGCCTTGCCGAAGGTCTTGACCGCGATATCGTGTACCTCCTTGGCGCGGCCGGCCCATTCGCTGCCCGCGATCAGCCGGGTCAGCACGTCCATGCGGTGGATCAGAAACGGCGCGGCCAGCATCGAGAGCACCATCGCCGCCAGCACCGGCTGGGTGATGGGGGTGCCCAGCAGTTTCAGATCGGCAGCCTGGGCCAGCAGCACAAAGCCGAACTCGCCCGCCTGCGCCAGCCCCAGCGCAGTGCGCACCGCGGTGGGGCGGGCGCTGCCAAAGGCCATGGCCAGA
>JAJYXA010000435.1 GCA_021791235.1 Pseudomonadota bacterium | reverse complement strand
AGGCAAGCGGGATACGCGCCACCTTCGCCAACCGCACGCCGAGATTCTGTGCGACGGCCGGATCGATCTTCACGCCCGCCGCCTCGCCGCTCGCATCGGCATACTTTGGAACCAGCGCCATATCCATGAAAGGCGACTTGCCCGGCTTGTCGAAATGCTGCTGGGGAACCATCGGGTCATACCAGTACAGCACCTTGCCCTCGCCTTGCCTGGGCTGGGAACTGACGGGTTCTGTTTTTGTTGCCATGGGCGCTGGCTGCCTGGCCCACCACCAGCCGCCGGTTGCGCCGAGCGCGAGCAGGGCGGAACCGGCTGCGGCGATCAGTAAGATTTTTCTGGTTTGGCTCATGCCCGTTCTCATGGTTGCGCTCCCGGGTGATCGCCGTAGGCGTAGTACAGGCGTGCGGCGACTTGCCGGCGCTGCCCGTCCAGCTCGATGGCCTTGAGTTCCGTATCGATGTGTTCGCGGCGCGCGGCAATCACCTCGGCGAGGCTGCCTTTGCCGCCGCGCCAGGCCGCCATGGCCAGGTCGACTTTCTCGTCGGCGAGCGGCAGCAACGCCTCGCGCTGGCGCTTGACGGCGTTCGCGAGCCGCCGGTACTCGGCCAGGTCCGATTCCAGCATGGCGGCGTGTTCCCGCAGCGTAGCCTCGCGCTCGGCATCCAGGCCCGCGCGCTCGGCGCGTTTGGCGGCGATTTTCGGGTCCTGGCGCGAACCGGGGAATATCGGCAGATCGAAGCTCACCTGCAGCGAAACCATGTCGCTGAACTGCGGGCCGCGCTGCTGGTAGGCCAGCTCCAGCGCCCAGTCCGGTTTTTTCTCGGCCTGCGCTTCGCCGATCTCGGCGTCGAGCATGCGTTGCTGCGAATCGAACGCGTTCAGCTCCGGATGCCGGTGTAAACCGTGAGTCAGCACGTCGCGCGAAATCGGCCAATCCGGCGAAGTGCCCTGCAAAGGCTCTTCGGCTGCGGCGCCGATCCACCGCTTGAGGGTGGCGATGGCCTGTTCGCGCCGCGTGCGCAACTCGTCCGCACGGTCCTCGATCAATGCCGCCTCCTGCCGCGGCATGACCGCGTCGGTGGGCGTACCCTTGCCGCCGGCAAGCATGGCCTTGACCGCCGAATCGAGCAGCCGGTTCTCCGCCCGCAGGGCGTCCATGTGTGCCAGCTCCTGCTCCACGGTCTTGCGCGCGATCCACGCGACGGCCGCTTCGCGCAGGATGGTCAGGCGCGTAATGCGGGTCTGCGCTTCGGCGACCGCCACCTTGTCTTGCGCAACCGCGACACGCGCCTGCCGCTTGGCGCCGTTGGGAAACTCCTGCATAACACCGATGCGGCGCATGGTCATGAAGTCGCGCGATACGCTGTAGGCATCCGGCCCATTGACCGGCAGGTTATCCACACCGAGCACAAGTTTCGGGTCGGGCAACTCGCCCGCCGGCAATGAATTTGATTGCGCTGCCGCGACGTCTTCTTCGCGGGCCTTGATCTGAGGCGCATCCGCCTGGGCAAGGCGCAGTGCTTCGTCGAACGTCAGCGCGTGGCTGAGCGTGCTGAAACCGGCAAGCAGCATGGCGACGACCATGTGCTTCCCGGGTTGAAACGGGATGAGGGAAAACATGACGACCTCTCTTCGATTGAACAAGACAAGGCGTCGCGCTCACGCGACGCCGTCTTAAACAACGAAGCGGCCTAAATCCGGAAAACCTGGTACTGGATACGAAGCGGTGGTGAGGCGTCCGTCAGCCACATCGGGCCGTTATGGAGGACGCGTGAGGAAGGCTGGTCGACGGGATCGAGGTGCGACACGACCCAGAGTCCCACCCATGCAAACGGCAGGAGGTGCATTGCCGGAACCTGATCCGACTGTGCAAGCTGGTCGCAGTGCGCCTTGCACAGCGGAGAGGGTTTGCTCTCCATTTCACGCGCGCAGTCCGGCGGCATGTCCGCTTCTTCGGCGGCAGCCTGCGCTGCGGAAGGTGCCAGCTGCGGGCAGGCATACGCCACCACCGCGAACTGAGTCAACGTCAGTACCACGGCGCAGAAGAAAGCGAGAAGGCGGCATATTTTCTTGCGGAACATCGATGTATGCTAGCCAAAGTATTTCGGTAAGTAAACTGCTCTGCTCGACCACTCCACGGTTGTCGAGTAGTGCGCGGTCGCATTACCCCGCGCAGCAGGAAAGCTGCTTCACATCCATGGTGAAGGTCTGGGCGCAGAGCTTGAGCCCTTCCACCATAGTGAGGTAGGGGAACAACTGCCCCGCCAGCTCAGCCACGGTCATGCGGTTCCTGATCGCCAGCGCGGCGCTCTGGATGATTTCGCCGCCTTCTCCCGCGAGTACCTGCGCGCCCAGCAGCCGCCCCGTGCTTTTCTCCGCCACCAGCTTGATGAAACCGCGGGTGTCGAAATTGGCCAGCGCGCGCGGCACGTTGTCGAGCGTGAGCACGCGGCTGTCGGTTTCTATGCCGAGCTTGTTTGCCTGCGCTTCGGTGAGCCCCACCGTGGCCGCCTGCGGGTCGGTGAACACCACCGCCGGCACCACTGTGAGATCGAGCGCGGCGTCGCCGCCGGTCATGTTGATGGCGGCGCGGGTGCCAGCCGTCGCTGCTACATATACGAACTGCGGCGCGTTGGTGCAGTCGCCGGCGGCGTAGATGTGCGGCACGGAGGTGCGCAGGTGGTCGTCGACGACGATGGCGCCACTGGCGTCCGTCGTCACCCCGGCGCGGTCGAGGGCCAGCCCCGCCGTGTTGGGCTTGCGCCCGGTGGCGACGAGCAGGCGGTCGCCGAGCACGGTGCCGGCGCTGGTTTCCGGCTCGAACGTCTTGCCGTCGAAGCGCATGCCGGTCACCTGGGTATCGGTGAGCACGCGCATGCCTTCCTCGATCAAGGCCGCCTTGAGTTCCTCGCCGAGGGCCGGGTCTTCCTTCGACAGCAGCCTGCCGCGCGCGATGAGCGTGACCCGGCTGCCCAGGCGCAGATAAGCCTGCGCCAGTTCCAGCGCGACCACCGAGCCGCCGTAGACGATCAGGTGGGCCGGTGTTTCCTCGGCGACCAGGGCCTCGGTGGAGGTCCAGAACGGCGTGCCGGCGAGCCCCGGCACGTCCGGGATCTGCGGCGAGCGGCCGGTGGCGATGAGGATGCGGTCGGGCGTGAGGCGCTTCTCGGTTCCATCCGGCTGCGTCACGACCAGCGTCCTGGCATCCTCGAAGCGCGCGAAGCCGTGCATGAGGGTGATGCCGGGATTGGTTTCCAGGATGCCCTCGTATTTCGCGTGGCGCAGTTCCTCCACCCGCGCCTGCTGCTGCGCCACCAGCGCCTTGCGGTCCAGCGCGGGGGCGTGCCGGGCAAGGCCAGGGAACGGGTGCTGCGCTTGCAGGTGCGCCATATGGGCGGCGCGGATCAGAATCTTCGATGGCACGCAGCCGACGTTGACGCAGGTGCCCCCGATGGTCGAGGCTTCGATCACGATGACTCGGGCGCCTTCCTCCGCCGCGCGGATGGCCGCGGCGAAGGCGGCTGAGCCGGTGCCGATGATGGCGACGTTGAGTTTGGATGCGGTCTTGGGGGCGGTGCCGCTCACTTCCGCGCCGTAGCCCTTGGCGCGCACGGCATCGAGGAGAGCGGCGACATGCGTGTCCGCCACTATTTCGACGCGGGCTGTGGCGTCAGGATAGGACACCTCGGTGCGCGCCACGCCGGCGACCGCTAGGAGCGCTTGCTTCACCGATGCCGCGCAGTGCTCGCAGGTCATGCCGGTGATGTGGAGAATCTGCTCGCTCATTTGGCTTTCTCGCCTTTCACGGTGGACTCATAGCCCGCTTCGAAAGTGGCATCCTCCAGCGCCTTGATGCTGGTCTTGGCATCGTCGAAGGTCACGACCGCTTCCTTTTTCTCGAAGGAGACATTGACCCTGGAGACGCCCGGCACTTTTTCCAGAGCCTTGCGCACGGTGATCGGACAGACTTCGCAGTACATGCCGGGAACCGACAGCGTGATGGTGCGCACGGCGGCGAAGGCGGCGTCGATGAAGGCAAAAGCGAGGATGGTGGCAAGAATGAGCTTCTTGGCTTGCGCCGAAACGAGTGTTTTCATGATGGACTCCGGTTTAATAGAACAGCGGGGCGAGATAGGGGAAGACCAGGGCGAGCGCGACGAGCGCGGCCACGATCCAGAACAGTACTTTGTAAATGCGGTTGGTCTGCGGCAGGGCGCACAGGGAACCCGGCGTGCAGGCGGCCGCGGCCGGGGCGCGATAGATTTTCTTCCAGGCGAAGAACAGGGCGATGAGGGCCGCTCCGAGAAAGTAGGGCCTGAACGGCTCCAGCACGGCGAGATGGGCTACCCAAGCCCCGCCGATGCCGAGCATGACCAGCACCAGGGGACCGATGCAGCACAGGGAGGCGGCGACGGCGGCAATGACACCGCCGATGAGGGGCCAGCGGCCAGACGTTTCTTGCGACATTTATCCTCCTATTCAGTGGTTGAATCAGTCTGAGCACGCGATGCAATCGATGGCTTTGCATACGGATCGAACACAGGGTAGATTCCGTACCAATGTACGGAGTCAAGAGGATGATGCAAAAAAATTTGACTATCGCGGGGCTGGCGCGGGCCGCAGGTGTGAATATCGAAACGATCCGCTTCTACCAGCGCAAGGGGCTCGTGTCCGAGCCACCCAGGCCGGCGGGCGGCATTCGGCACTATGGCGCGGATGCCGTGGCCCGGGTGCGCTTCATCAAGGCAGCGCAGTGGATCGGCTTCACGCTGGACGAGATTGCGCAACTGCTGATGCTGGATGACGGCACGCATTGCGCCGAGGCTCGGGAGATCGCCGAGCACAAGCTCGCTGATGTCCGGCGTCGCATGGCCGACCTTGCGCGCATCGAAGCCGCACTGACCGGACTCGTCGACCGTTGCGCGGCCAGCCGGGGCAGGGTCGCCTGCCCCTTGATCGAGTCGTTGCAGGAAGCGTCCTGACCGAACCCCTCAGGTTTGCCGGCTTGCTTTGCCCTACTCGCGCAGCGTCTTGGCTGCGGCAACCATGTTGCGCAACGCCGGGATCACTTCCGCCCATTGCCGCGTCTTCAGGCCGCAATCGGGGTTGACCCACAGGCGCTCGGCAGGGATGCGCGCGGCGGCCTTCTTCATCAGATCGACGATGTGTTGCTCGCTCGGGATGTTGGGTGAGTGGATGTCATACACGCCCGGGCCGATCTCGTTGGGATACTTGAAGTCGTCGAAGGCGTCGAGCAGCTCCATGTCGGAACGGGAGGTTTCGATGGTGATGACGTCGGCATCCATGTCGGCGATCGACGCCATAATGTCGTTGAACTCCGAGTAGCACATGTGGGTGTGGATCTGCGTTTCGTCTGCCACGCCGTTGGCGGCGATGCGGAATGATTCCACGGCGCAGGAGAGGTACGCCTTCCATTGCGACTGGCGCAGCGGCAATCCTTCGCGCAGCGCGGCCTCGTCGATCTGGATCACGCGTACCCCGGCTCTTTCCAGGTCCAGTACCTCCTCGCGGATCGCCAGCGCTAGCTGCTTGCACGACACCGAGCGCGGCTGGTCGTCGCGCACGAAGGACCAGTTCAGGATCGTGACCGGGCCGGTCAGCATGCCTTTCATCGGCTTGGACGTGAGCGATTGGGCGTACTGGATCCACTCGACCGTCAACGTCCGCGGGCGGCTGATGTCGCCGAACAGGATGGGCGGCTTCACGCAGCGCGAGCCGTAGGACTGCACCCAGCCGGACTGGCTGAAGGCGTAGCCGTCGAGCTGCTCGCCGAAGTATTCCACCATGTCGTTGCGCTCGGCCTCGCCGTGCACCAGCACGTCGAGCCCCAGGGCCTCCTGCTCGCGTACGCAGCGGGCGATTTCGGCGCTCATGGCGTCCTTGTAGGCGGCCTCGTCGAGTTCGCCGGCCTTGAACCGGCTGCGCGCCTGGCGGATTTCGGCGGTTTGCGGGAACGAACCGATGGTCGTGGTCGGATAAGCCGGCAAGTTCAGCAAGGCGGCCTGTTTCCTGGCGCGCACCGCATAAGGGCTTTGGCGCTGGCCAAGCACGGGGGTGATCCCTGCGATCACGACCTTGACCGCCGGATTGTGCACGCGCGGCGAAGCCCGGCGGGCGGCGATGGCGGCCCGGTTGTCGGCCAGCTCGGCCTGGACGACAGCACGGCCCTGGTTGAGCGCAGCAGCCAGCACCTTCAACTCGTCGAGCTTTTGCAGCGCGAAGGCCAGCCAGGAACGGATTTCCGGGTCGAGCTTCTGTTCGCCGGAGAGATCGACCGGCACATGCAGCAGCGAGCACGACGGCGCGAGCCACAGGCGATCGCCCAGCCTTTCATGCACCGGTTCCAGCCAGTCGAGCACGGCATTCAGATCGGTCTTCCAGATGTTGCGGCCATTGATGACGCCCAGCGAGACCACCTTGTGGGAGGGCAGCAAGTTGAGCAGGCTGGGCACTTCGTCGCGGGCGTTGACCGCGTCAATGTGCAGGCCGGCCACAGGTAGGTTGGCGGCGAGGTGCAAGTTCTCCTGCAGGGCGCCGAAGTAGGTGGCCAGCAGCAGCTTCACGCGGCAGGCCTTGATCTGATGGTAGGCCAGGTTGAAGGCGTGCTTCCAGTCCGCGTCGAGTTCGGTGACCAGCAGCGGCTCGTCGATCTGCACCCATTCCACGCCGTGCGCGGCCAGTGTTTCCAGCAGTTCCGCATAGACCGGCAGCAGCCGTTCCAGCAGCGCGAGCTTGTCGGAATCGTCCTTGGTCTTGCCGATCGCGAGGTAGGTGACCGGGCCGATGATGACCGGCTTGGCTTTGACGCCCTGGGCCTGGGCTTCGGCCAGTTGTTCCAGCAGGCGCGCGGCATCCAGCTTGAACTCGGTCGCGGCGCTGAATTCAGGCACGATGTAGTGGTAGTTGGTGTCGAACCACTTGGTCATCTCGCCGGCCTGCACGCCGCCGCAGCACACGCCGTGATCCTCGGCGTCCGGGGCCGACCGGCCGCGTGAGACGCGGAAATAGTTGTCCAGCACATCGCCATGGAAGCCGCGCACGCGCTCCGGCAGATTGCCCAGGGTGAAGCTCATGTCGAGCACCTGGTCATAGAAGGAAAAATCGCCCACCGGCACGAGGTCGAGGCTGGCCTGGTTCTCCCAGTGCCGTTGCCGCAGTTGCGCGCCCAGCGCGTTCAATTCACCGCGCGAGGACAGCCCCTTCCAGTAGGCCTCCAGGGCGAATTTCAGCTCACGTTGCGCGCCGATGCGCGGAAATCCGAGATTGTGTGTCGTGACCATGTCTTGCCTTTATGTGTTCGAGATAATCAGGTGCGAACATGGTAGGCTGGATTTATTATGAAATAAAATGGTATTGTTTCAACAAACGATTATTTTTATTCATTGGTTGCAATGCTTGAGAAAATTCACTTGTCCATCGTCCGAGAGGTAGAGCGGCAGGGCTCGCTGACGGCGGCGGCCGGCGTGCTGTGCCTGACCCAGTCCGCCTTGAGCCATACGATGAAAAAGCTCGAAACGAAACTGGGCGCGGACATCTGGCTGCGGGAGGGGCGCAGCCTAAGGTTGACCCAGGCCGGCCAGTACATGCTCGCGGTCGCCAACCGGGTGCTGCCGCAATTGGAGCATGCGGAAGAGCGCATGCGCCAGTACGCCCAGGGCGAGCGCGGCACGCTGCGCATCGGCATGGAGTGCCATCCTTGCTA
>JAJYXA010000564.1 GCA_021791235.1 Pseudomonadota bacterium | reverse complement strand
AAGCCGGTACCGCGATGCTGGCGCAGGCCAACTCGCTGCCGAACAACGTGCTCTCGCTGTTGCGTTAAGTACTGAACAGGCGCTTGAGCGCCTGGGCGAGGCGGCGGAGCAAGGTAAAAACCTTGTTCCGCCTTTGCCGCTAGATAAGGGGATAGAACATGTCTATTGGAAACGTCGATTCAGTTGACCTTGCCGCTATCCGGCAGGCTCCCGCACCCGCAAGGGGTACGCCGCCAGACGCTCGCTCTTCGGGCGGTCTTGGCGCAGCACCCGCCCCGGTTATTCATGCCCCAGCGCGCACGCCCGCGCAGCGCGCCACGCTCGATAATCCCGTTTTCCCGCCCGTACAACCCGCCACCCAGGAAGCATTGGCTGCCGCCGTGCAATCGGCAAACGCCTATGTGCAATCGGTCTCAACCAACATCCAGTTCACACTCGATCAGGACACCGGACGCACCGTCGTCAAGATGGTCGACACCGAGACCGAGGAAGTGCTGCGCCAGTTTCCCAGCGAGGAAATGCTGGCGATTTCCCGATCCATCGATCGCATGCAGGGTCTGCTGATCAACCGTAAAGTCTGAGGAGTCGACAATGCTTTCATCGCCCGGTATCGGATCAGGTCTCGACGTCAACAGCATTGTCGGCCAGTTGATGGCGGCCGAAAGCCAACCGCTGGCTGCGCTGAACAGGAAAGAGGCAACCTATCAGGTAAAGCTCTCCGCCTATGGCAACCTGAAGGGCGCCCTGGCTTCCTTCCAAAGCGCGGCGCGGGGCCTGAACGATATCGCCAAGTTCCAAAAGGTCAATGCCACCTCGGCGGACGCCACGCTGTTCAGCGCAACCGCGGAAAAAACTGCGGCCTTGGGCAGTTATAGCGTTGAAGTCAAGCAACTCGCCGTAAGCCAAAAGTTGGCCTCCAAGGGCTTCACCGACACCACGGACACCGTGGGCACGGGCACGCTGCAGATTCAGTTCGGCACTTACGATTCCGGCGCCAACACCTTTAGCCTGAATGCGGACAAACCGGCGCGTTCCATTGCCATCGACAGCAGCAAGCAGTCGCTGGCGGGGATACGCGACGCCATCAATGAAGCGAATGCCGGGGTGACGGCCTCCATCGTCAACGACGGCAGCGCCAACAAGCTGGTGGTGACGTCCAGCGATACCGGCACCGTCAACAGCCTCAGAGTCCTGGTCAAGGACGACGACGGCAACAACACCAACGACGCGGGGCTGTCGCAGTTGGCCTATGACCCCACCGCAGCGGCCGGCTCGGGCAAGAACCTGAGCGAAAGCACGGCGGCGGCGGACGCCAAGGTGGTGGTCGACGGGGTCACCCTGACCAAGGCGAGCAACACCGTCAAGGACGCCATCGAGGGCGTGACGCTCAACCTGGTGAAGGTCGGCGCCGCAGCCAAGCTCACTGTGGAACGCGACGCCGGGACCGTCAGGAATTCCGCGGACGCCTTTGTCAAGGCCTACAACAGTGCCGTCAAGACGCTCAAGGATCTGACGGCGTACGACCCGAAAACCAGGCAGGCAGGTCCCTTGCAAGGCGATGCGTCCGCCCGGACCATAGGCTCGCAACTCAGGGGCATGCTCAATTCCGCGGTGGCCGCCGTGGGCGGGAAATTCGCCACGCTCAGCGATATCGGGATTTCGTTTCAAAAAGACGGCTCTCTGGCGGTGGACGCCGCCAAGCTGCAAAAGGCCATCGACACCGGCTACAACGACATTGCCGATGTATTCGCGGTGGTCGGCAGGCCGTCCGACAGCGCCGTCAAATACAGCGCCGCGACCGCCGATACCAAGCCGGGCAAGTACGCGGTCGAGGTCACCCAACTGGCGAGCCAGGCCAAATACACGGGAGACGCCATCGCCGGCACGGACATCGTCATCGATGCCGCCAGCGACAACCTCGCCCTGAAAATCGACGGGGTGCAATCCGCCACGCTGAGCCTCACCCAGGGGACTTACAAGGTAGCGGATCTCGCAAGGGAACTTCAGACCCAGATCAACGGCGACAGCGCCCTGCGCAACGCCGGCGTGACGGTCAAGGTCGAATACGACACCGCCAACAAGAAGTTTCTCATCACCTCCAGCCGCTACGGCTCGGCCTCAAAGGCCGAGGTGACGTCCGTGGACACCGACACCTTGACGAAAACGGGCATCGGGGTGAAGGCCGGCACGGATGGGGTAGACGTGGCGGGCAGCATCAACGGCGTGAGCGCGACGGGTTCCGGGCAATACCTGACCGGCGCGGCCGGCGACAGTTCGGCGGGGGTGAAACTGCAAATCACCGGCGGTGGCACGGGCGCGCGCGGCACGGTTAATTTCTCCAGAGGTTATGCCCATCAACTGGACAAGATGGCGGAAATCCAGTTGTCGAGCGCTGGCCCCCTATCCAGCCGGGCCGAGGGGATCAATCGTTCCATCGAGAGCCTCGGCGATCAGCGCGATGCGCTTATTCGCCGTCTTACCAGCATCGAGAAACGCTATCGCGCCCAGTTTACCGCGTTGGACTCCATGCTCAGCAGCATGAACAGAACCAGCACCTTTCTGACCCAGCAGTTGGCCAATCTGCCTAGCATCCAGAACAACCGATAAGGAAAAGTCATGTATTCGAATTCTCGCGGCGCTGCCCATGCCTACGCCAACGTCGGCCTCGAGACCGGCGTGGTTGCAGCCAGCCCCCACCAACTGATCATCATGTTGTACGAAGGCGCCGAGCTGGCCGTGCGGATGGCCATCAAGCATATGAACGAGGGCAACCTGAGCAAGAAATCCGCTGCCGTCTCCAGGGCCAGCAGCATCATTCTGGAGGGGCTGCGCGCCGCGCTCGATTCCCAGCAGGGCGGCGATATTGCCCGTCATCTGGATGAGCTGTACGCCTACATGAACCAGCGCCTGATGCTTGCGCACGTCAACAATCAGACCGCGCCGCTGGAAGAAGTGCTGGGCCTGCTGCGCGAACTGCACGGCGCCTGGCAACAGATCGGCAGCCCTGGCCATGCCGCGCCCCAAGCGTCCCGCCACCCCATTGCAGCCTGAGCCGGAGAACGTCATGACCAGCAACGAAATGCTCACCGCCTACGAATCGCTCTCCAAATTGACCGGCACCATGCTGAACGCCGCCCGCCAGGGAGAATGGGACTACCTGGCCGCGCTGGAGCAGCGCTGCCAAGGCTACGTCGGCAGCCTGATGCAGGCGGCGCCGGTGCCGCTGAACGAAACCGAGCAGCGCACCAAGGTTGCGATCATCCGCGCCATCCTGAAAAACGACGCCCAGATCCGCGCGCTGACCGAGCCGCGCCTGCACGAACTGCAGCAGCGCCTGAACATGACGCGTAGCGGCCAGCGCGGCATCGAGGCCTACGGCGCGCAGCGGGTCTGACGCCTTTCCCCATGTTCCCGGTTCAGTACCTGGCCCGCGTTCTGGATGTCCCGCCCACGCCGGACACCGCGGGCCGGCCGCTGTCCGGTCTGGTGGGCGTGCAGCCGGTTCTGAACGCCACCGAGCGCGACCAGGCCGCGCCGCGCGCCGCGTTCGAACACCTGGCCCTGGGCCAGGCGCTGACCGGCCAGGTGAAGAGCCTGAGCAAAGGCATCGCGCTGGTCGAAATCGAGGGGCAAACCGTTGCGATGCGACTGCCCCGCGAGACGGCGCCCGGCGACACGCTGCGCCTGCGCTTTGCCGGCCACGTGCCGCAGCCGGTGTTTCTGCTCGTCCCCCCCGAAGCCGCAGCCGGCGATGCGCCGCAACTGAGCCAGACCGCCCGCATGCTGAGCGATCTGATGCAGCGGATGCCGGAGCGCAGCGCCCTGCCGACGCTCACCCCGCCCGGCCCCCTGCTCGACCAGCCGACAACGAACCCGGCCATGCTCGCGATTGCGCTGCGCACCGCGCTGGTCCGCAGCGGCCTGTTCTACGAATCGCACCTGGCCAACTGGGCGGTCGGCGAGGACAGCCTCGACGGCCTGATGCAGGAGCCGCAAAACCGGCCGGCCCTGCCCGGCACAGCGGAAACGGCCGGCCCGAAACCGCTCAACCCGATGCATGCGCTGCTGTCGCAGCAATTGCAGGTGCTCGAGTCGCCGCAATTCGTCTGGCGCGGCGAGGTGTGGCCGGGGCAGTTGCTGGAGTGGCAGCTGCGCCATGAAGCCGGCGCGGCGCGGGATCAGCCGGCGACGGAGGCCGACGAAGCGAACGCCGGGTGGGAATCCCATCTCAAGCTGAGCCTGCCGCAACTGGGCACCCTGAACGTGCATATCCGACTCGATGCGCGCCTGGCCTTCAGCATCCGCATGACGCCGGAACAATCCGGGACCGGGCCCCTGCTGCAGCAGCACCAGGGGCGCCTGATCGAGCAGCTGGCCGCGGCGGGATGCACGCTCAAGACGCTCACGGTGGAGCGCGATGCCAGCGCCTGACAAGCAGCGCGCCGCGGCCGCGATCGCCTACCGCGAGGGCGACGGCGCGCCGCGCGTGGTCGCCAAGGGACGCGGCATTCTGGCCGACGCCATCATCGAACGGGCGCGCGCATCCGGGGTGTACGTCCACGAATCGCGCGAACTGCTGGCGCTGTTGATGCAGATCGATCTCGACAGCCACATCCCGCCCCAGTTATATATCGCCGTGGCCGAACTGCTGGCCTGGCTCCACCATCTGGAAGAGACCGAAAAACGCACCCTTCCGAATCCTGACGCCTGACCCGTATGCCTTCCTCGCCGCACCACCAGACAAGCCCTGCCGACCGCGACGACCTGCTGGCCCGCTACACGCTGCATTCGCGCGCCGAAATCCTGTTCCAGCTGCGTGCGATCCGGAAGCGCAAGCTGCTGGTCAATCTCGATCTGCGGGGCAGCCGGCAGATCATCGTCACCTCGGTGCTGGCGGTGAACGAGGCCAGCAACACGCTGATTCTCGACAGCGCACGCGGCGACGCACTCAACCACGACCTGATGAGCGGCAAGGGGGCGGACTTCGTTGCCCAGCTCGACGGCGTCTCCATTTCATTCACCACCGGCCCGGTCACGCTGTGCGAGTTCGAGAAACTGCCGGCGCTGCGCATCGCGGTGCCCAAATCGCTGGTCCGCCTGCAACGGCGCGAGCATTTCAGAGTGCCCCTGCCGATCGCCAACCCGGTCAAATGCATCGTGCCGCCTGTATCGGAAGAAGACAACGACCCGATCTCCACGCACATCGTCGATATCGGCTGCGGCGGCGTGGCGCTGGCCGATTCCAGCGGGCGCCTGGGCACCGAAACCGGCCGCATCCTGCCCGGCTGCAAACTGCTGCTGCCCGATTCCGATGCGATCTTCACCACCCTGGAAGTGCGTAATTCTGCACAGATACGCCTGCACAACGGCGCCTTTCAGACCCGCCTGGGCTGCAAATTCATCGACCTGCCCAACGACATGGCGGCTCGCCTGCAGCGCTTCGTCATGGATATCGAGCGTGCGCGACGCAACAGCCTCTAGCCGCACTCACCCACCCCATATGAATTCAAGGAGAAACCGCCATGCAAACCATCCAGCAGGAGATTGACGAACGGACCAAGCTGACCAGCTCGAACAAGCTGGAGCTGTTGCTGTTTCGCCTGGGCGAGGACGCCCATCTCGACCGCAACGAACTGTTCGGCATCAACGTCTTCAAGATACGGGAAATCATCCCCATGCCGGCGATCACGGCGGTGGCCGGCTCGCATCCCAACATGATGGGCGTGGTCGACCTGCGCGGCCAGATCATCCCCGTCATCGACTTGCCGGCGGTTGCGGGATGCACCCCGAAGACCGGATTGAACATCCTGCTGATCACCGAGTATGCCCGCAGCACCCAGGCCTTTGCCGTCGAGTCGGTGGAGGACATCGTGCGCCTCGACTGGCGCCAGGTCTTGTCGGCCGAGGGCAACGCCGCGGGCGGGATGGTCACCAGCCTCGCCCGCCTGGACGGCGAAAACAGCGATCGGCTGGCGCAGGTGCTGGATGTGGAAACGATCCTGCGCAAGGTCATGCCGCCGGGCGAAGAGGAAATTGATGCCTCCCGAATCGGTTCGACCGTGAATCTCAAACCCGGTACCGCCATCCTGGCGGCGGACGACTCGCTGATCGCGCGCACCATGATCGAGCAGGGTCTGGAAGCCATGGGCCTGCCCTACATCATGTGCAAGACCGGCAAGGAAGCCTGGGACCAGCTGCAGTCGATCTCCGACAAGGCGCAAGCCGAGGGAAATACCGTGCACGACCGGATCGCCCTGGTGCTGACCGACCTGGAAATGCCCGAGATGGACGGCTTCACCCTGACCCGCAACATCAAGCAGGACCCGCGCTTCGGTTCCATTCCCGTGGTGATCCACTCGTCGCTGACCGGTTCGACCAACGAAGCGCACGTCAAAAAGGTGGGGGCGGATGCCTATGTCGCGAAGTTCGTTGCCGAGGATCTGGCCAATGCCCTGCGCCAGGCGCTGCGCGGTGAGTGAGGGGTCAGGGGTCAGGCGTGAGGCGTGAGGGGTGAGGGGTGAGGAGCGGTCCAGAGGAAGGATTCAGCGTTCAGGTGCGAAGCGCTTCCCCTGACCCCTCACCCTTCCTTAAACGCCCATCGACATGATTTCCTGATAGGCGGCCACCAGCTTGTTGCGCACCTGCACGGTCTGCTGCAGGGCGATGCTGGATTTTTGCAATGAAATCATGGCGTCGGACAGATTGACGGTGGGGTCGCCCATCTCGAACCGGCGGGCGAGCTGCTGCGACCGCAGTTGGGCCTGATTGACCTGGTCGAGCGAGGATTTCAGCGCCGACGAGAAATCGACCGTGCCCGCCGCACTGGTTTGCAAGGGGTTCCCGGCCGCGGGCGTCGTGCGAGCCGCGGCCGCCTTCAGCTGCGCCACCATCGCTTCGATCCTGCCGGTATCGATCATGCCTGCGCTCATCGTGCCCTCCTCTGCTCGTTCAGGCGGTTTTCCACGTGCCCACCTTATCAGTCCGGCGCCCAGCCATAAGCACGATAAGCGCGGAAAACCGGCTTCTATTCCCCCGATTGAAAACCATGGCGCTGCCGATAATTCGGTCACATAGCTCGAAACATTCCCATGGGACAACCCGTATGAATGCGGCGACTGGAAACCGGGCGGCCCATGGCGCCAACACGATGAGGGCAAGAATATGGCGGTAGAAGGTGAGGGGGTGGTTCCGGCCAACGTCATGGATTTCACGCGGACGGCGGGCGGGCGAAAAATCATGCTGGCGCTGGGCGTGGCCGCAGCCGTTGCGGTCATGGGGGCGGTCTGGATGTGGGGCCAGCAGCCCGACTACCGCGTGCTGTTCTCGAATTTCAGCGACCGCGACGGCGGCGCCATCGTCGCCGAGCTGGAAAAAATGAACATCCCCTACCGATACGCCGAGGGCGGCGGCGCCGTGCTGGTGCCCGCCGACCGCGTTCACGACGCGCGCCTGAAACTGGCCTCGCAGGGCCTTCCCAAGGGCGGCAACGTCGGCTTCGAACTGATGGAAAACCAGAAACTCGGCTCATCCCAGTTCATCGAGCGGGTCAACTTTCAGCGAGCCATGGAAGGCGAGCTGGCGCGCTCGATCGAATCGGTCTCCGCGGTGCAGGCCGCGCGCGTCCACCTCGCCATGCCCAAGGATTCGGTGTTCGTGTCCGAGCAGAAGGCCCCCACCGCCTCGGTGCTGCTCAACCTGCACCCCGGCCGCACGCTCGATCCGCAG
>JAJYXA010000021.1 GCA_021791235.1 Pseudomonadota bacterium | reverse complement strand
GACGCCTGCAACTCGGTCAGGATCCGCTGCGCCAGTTCGCGCGGATTCTTCTTCAGCGGACGCGCCAGCTGCATCGCGGCGTTGCTGGAAAAGTCGCCGTGGGCGGGGTTTTTCGGGCGTTCGATTTCGAGGCTGACCGGAGCGTCGGGCGCCACGGTTTCGAGGGCGATGCCAACCAGCAGGGCGAGCTTTTCTTTGAGAGGATGGGTGTTGGACATGGTTACAGAGAGGATGGGACGCTGCGCACATCCTCAGTGTTCGAATGGGGTGTCCGCGATTATAAGCGCCGTGGGCAAGGCCTCAAAACACCAGCGGGTCCACATCCAGCGACCAGCGCGCCACGCGCGGCTTGATGGTGTCGAGCTGCGGCCGCCAGTCGCGCACGAAGGCCTGCAGGGCCTGGCGCTGCGCCGACTGGATCAGGAGCTGCGCCCGCTCCAGATTGGCGACGCGCGCCATCGGCGCCGGGGTGGCGCCGAACACGCTGACCTGCGGATGGTCGGGCGCGAGCGCCGTGGCGCGTTGCAGAAAGGCCAGCGCCGCGTCCATCGTCGTCGCTTCGGCGCGCAGCAGCACCTGCCGGGTGAACGGCGGCAGATCGAGCCGGCGGCGTTCGGCCAGCAGCTCGCGCGCGTAGCCGGGGTAGTCGTGGCGCTGCAGATAGCGGAACAGCGGATGGTCGGGGAAGGCGGTCTGGATCAGCACGCGGCCGGGCTTGTCGGCGCGCCCGGCGCGTCCCGCCACCTGCATCAGCTGGGCGAATAAACGTTCGGTGGCGCGAAAGTCGGGGCTGTAGAGCGCGCCGTCGGTGTCGAGGATCAGCGCCAGCGTCATGTTGGGAAAATCGTGGCCCTTGGCCAGCATCTGGGTGCCGACCAGGATGTCGACTTCGCCGCCGTGCACCGCCTCGCCGAGTTCGGCCCAGGCGCGCGGGCGCATGGTGTCGCGGTCGATGCGGCGGATGCGCGCGGCGGGCAAGAGGGCGGCGAGCGTTTCCTCCAGCCGCTGCGTGCCCTGGCCGAGCGCCTTGAGGTCGGGGTTGCCGCAGTTCGGGCATTCGGGCGGGATGCGCGTCTCGAATCCGCAGTGGTGGCATTTCAGCCGGTGCGACGTTCTGTGCAGCACCAGCCGCGCCGAACAGCGCGGGCAGGGCGACACCCAGGCGCAGCTCGGGCAATACAGTGCCGGCGCGTAGCCGCGCCGGTTCAAGAACACCAGGCTCTGCTCGCCGCGCGTCAGGGTTTCGGTGAGCGCCGTGAGCGCGGGGCGGGTGAGGCCGTTATCCAGCGGGATGTGTTTCAGGTCGACCAGTTCGATCGCCGGCAGCCGGGCCTGGCTGATTGCGCGCTGCTGCAGTTCGATCAGCCGGTAGCGGCCGTTCAGGGACAGGGCATAGCTTTCCAGCGAGGGCGTGGCGGAGCCGAGCACCACCGGAACATGGGATTGTTTGCCGCGCGCGATGGCGACGTCGCGCGCCGAATAGCGCAGGCCGTCCTGCTGCTTGAACGAGGCGTCGTGCTCTTCGTCCACCACGATCAGCCCCAGCCGCGGCAGTGGCGCGAACACCGAGAGCCGGGTGCCGAGCAGCACGTCGCAGTCGGGCGCGGCGAGCCAGTTTTCGGTGCGTTCCTTTTCGCCGAGGCCGCTGTGCAGGGTGGCGAGGCGGCGCCCGGGGAAGCGGCGGCGGAAATGCCGTTCCAGGTGCGGGGTCAGCGCAATTTCAGGGATCAGCACCAGCGCCTGTTTGCCGCGTGCCAGCACCGCGTCGATCAGGCTCAGGTACAACTCGGTCTTGCCGCTGCCGGTGACGCCGTGGATCAGGTGCACGCCGAACTGCGCGAGCGCGGGCAGCAGGGTGTCGAGGGCGGCCTGCTGCTCGGCGGTCGCGGGCGGGGTGTCTGCCGTTGCATCGCTTGCCGGGGCCGACGCCGGGGGGGCGTCGCCGCGCTCGGGCGGCAGGCGTGCCCACGCAGCCCAGCCCGCCGCCACCAGCGCGGCGGCGTGGCGGCTTTGTTTTTGCGCGCGCAGGTTGTCGCGTGCCTGCGGCGCCGCCCGCAAGGCGTCGAGCAGGGTCCGCTGTGCCTTGGCGCGCGCCGGCGGTTCCGCCGCCCGTCCGGCCTCGGTCAGCACCAGCCAGGGCGTCTCCGCGACAAACGGCGTGGCGTTTTTCAGGCGCGGCGGCAGCGCAGCGAGCAGGATCGCGCCCAGCGGGTAGTGGTAATAGTCGGCGCAGAACTGCGCCAGGCGGAGAATGTCGGGAGACAGGGCGGGGCGGTCGTCCAGCACGCGGATCACGTCGCGCAGCTTGTCGGGCTGGAGGGCGCTGTCGGTGCGCGGGTTCAGCGCGACCCCGACTTGGCGGGCGCGGCCGAAGGGGACCTCGACCAGGCTGCCCGGCCGCACGGGTCCCAGGCCATCCGGCAGGCGGTAGTCGAACGCCCGGTGAAGCGGCGTATCCAGCGCAACCTGAAGGACGGGTGGCATGTTAGCAGTGAATCTTTGTCCGGTATCTGGGAAAGCCTGCTAAGTGGCTGTTAACCAAGTCTTAACCAGGGTTGTCCACGCAAGGTGTGGATAATTGTGTGAATGATTTGTGTCGACTGCCTCCCAATGCCCGTATTCAGGTGGGCAGGCTCTAAAGGCTAAAAAATGGGCAAGGCATAAAAATTATATTTTTCAAAAACTTACAAACATTGCCTGGCTGTCAAGCCTTTGACACAAAAAAAGCTCCCTTGCGCGATAATTGTGCATAAGTCGATGCTTCTATTGGCGCAAATACGGCTTTCTGTGCATCTTATGGGTGCGCAAAACCCGGTTCTTTCCAGCTTTGCCGCTGCTGAATGCCGGCAATGACCCAGCCGCCCTGGCCGCTGGCCGGTTTGGTGAGGTGCCAGATTTCGTCGAGCGGCAGGGCGTCCTGATCGACGGCTTCGCGCACCTGGCCGGTGAAGCGCACGCTGACGACATGGCGGTTGCCTTCGTCGGCGGCTTCCAGCACTTCGGCATCGAGCGCCGTCACGTCGGTGGTCTGGGCGTCGCCGCCGCGCTCGGCCAGCTGCATGCGGATTTCGGCGAAGACCTCGGGCGAGGTGAAGGCGCGCAGGTCGTCCAGGTTGCCGGCGTCGAACGCGGCCTGCAGGCGGATGAAGTTGAGCTTGGCTTCGCGCGCGAAGGCGGCGGCGTCAAACCCGGGCGGGAAGCTGTGCGCGCCGTGGCTGCCGCCCATCGCGGCCGGGGTCGCGTCGAACGCAGCCGGCGTGTTCTGCGGCATGCCGGCATACTGCATCGCCGGCGTACTCCGTGCGGGCGCCGGCGCATTGCGCCGCATGAAGAAGCGGAACAGCATGAAAGCCGCCATCGCCAGCAGCGCCAGCATCAGGAAGCTGGCCATTTCCTCGCCCACTCCCAGGTGCGAGAACAGCGCGGCCAGCCCTAGGCTTGCGGCCAGGCCGGCAAGCGGGCCCATCCACGAATTCTTCTTCGGCGCGGTCGTCGGCGCGGCGCTTTGCTGCTGGCGCTGCGGCGTCGGTGCGGCATCCTGCCTGGCCGGCGCGCTGCGTTGCATGCCGAAGGATTTGCTGCCGCCCAGGCGCTTGGCCTCGGCGTCGTGCGCGACGAAGCCGAAGCTGACGAAAAGGGCAAACAGGCTGATCAAAAGTTGTTTCATGCTGGGTCCTGGTAAATAAGTCCGAATAAACGGGCTGGATGAGGATTCGCTCAGGCGCCTTGTGCGGAAGGCGGCGCTGCGCGCACGGCGCGGCTGCGGCTGTGCACCGCTTTGACCAGCACGGCGACGTTGTCCGGGTCGGTGAACTGCGAAATGCCGTGGCCGAGGTTGAACACGTGGCCGGGATGGTTGCCGTAGCTGTCGATGATCCGCGCCGCTTCGGCGCGGATGCGGTCCGGCGTGCCGTGCAGCGCGCAGGGATCGAGGTTGCCCTGCAGGGCAACCTGGTTGCCTACCCGCCGGCGCGCCTCGCCGATGTCGAGGGTCCAGTCCAGCCCCACCGCGTCGGCGCCGATGCCGGCCATGGCTTCCAGCCAGTTGCCGCCCCCCTTGGTGAAAACGATGCTCGGCAGGCGGCGGCCTTCGCGTTCCTTGACCAGGCCGGCAACGATCTTTTCCATATAGCCGAGCGAGAATTCCTGGTAAGCGTGCGGGGTGAGGCTGCCGCCCCAGGAATCGAAAATCATCACCGCCTGCGCGCCGGCCTCGATCTGCGCGTTGAGGTAGTCGGTCACCGCCCGGGTGTTCACTTCGAGGATGCGGTGCAGCAGGTCGGGCCGGCGGTACAGCATGGTCTTGATGTGGCGGTAGTCGTCCGAGCCGCCGCCCTCGACCATGTAGCAGGCCAGCGTGTAGGGGCTGCCGGAAAAGCCGATCAGCGGGACTGAATTATCCAGCGCGCGGCGGATCGAGCGCACCGCGTCCATCACGTAGCCGAGCTTGTCGGTGGGATCGGGCGCGGAGAGGTCGCGGATTTCCCATTCGTCGCGCAGCGGGCGCTCGAAACGCGGCCCCTCGCCGGCCGAGAAATAGAGGCCGAGGCCCATCGCGTCGGGCACGGTGAGGATGTCGGAAAACAGGATGGCGGCGTCGAGCGGATAGCGTGCCAGCGGCTGCAGCGTCACTTCGGTCGCCAGATCGGGCGTCTTGCACAGGGTCAGGAAATCGCCGGCGCGCGCGCGGGTGGCGTTGTATTCCGGCAGATAGCGGCCGGCCTGGCGCATCAGCCACAGCGGGGTGTAATCGGTGGGCTGGCGCAGCAGCGCGCGCAGGAAGGTGTCGTTCTTGAGGGCGGACATGGCTGTAGCCACAAGAGGGCCAGGACGCAAAGCCGGCATTCTAGCAGGCTTGGCGCTCTGGCCCGGGGACGGCGGGGGATCAGCCGCGGCGGAAACTCCACTCCCCGCGTCCGGCCGGGCAGGCCAGCACGTCGCGCGGCTTGCGGCCGTCGACCCTCAGCGTGGCGTAGCGGCAGCCGTCGCGCGCGTCGCCGCGCGGCGTGAAGCGGTAGTCGTGGCCGTCGTGGCGCCACACCACCGGCACGCCGGGGCGGCCCAGTTCGAGCGCGTGGCCCATGCAGGCACGGTCGCGATCGTCCATGCTGTCGCCGATGGCGTGTCCCACCACCGCGCCGAGCACGCCGCCGACCACCATGCCGACCACGCGGTCGTCGCGGTCGGCGACCTGGCCGCCGATCACGGCGCCGGTGACGCCGCCGATGACGGCGCCGATCTCGTCGCGGTTGCAGCGGCCGGCCAAAATGCCGTAATCGCGCACATACACGGCGCCGCTCTTGCCTTGATAGTGTCTGGCTTTCTTGTCCTTCTTGTAATAGCCGTGCGCCGGGGCGTGGCCGGGCGGGTCGGCGAGCACCGGGCCTGCGGCAAGCAGGGTGGCCAAAACCAGGGTGACAGGGACGTTCATTGTTCGTTCTCCTTTGCGTGCGTGATGAGTCCGGGTGTTAACGGCGGGGCGCCGCGATCACTATAGCGGCGCCCGTTTCGTTTAGTTGAACGGATAGGGGTGGCCGTATGCGTGGCGCGCATGGCGATCCCGCCTTTCCTCCCGGATAGTGCGGCTGGCGATATCCAGCGCGTGATCCAGGCGCTGGAATTCGCGTGCATTCATCACGCCATCCGTCCGGAAATGCCGTTCCATGGCGCGGATTCGGTGCTGTTCCTGCATCAAGCCGCGGAACTCGGCGCGGGTAATCCGGCCCGACCGCATTCCGGCCTGGATGCGTTCCATCTGCCGGTCCTGGCGTGCGTCGATCTGCCGGCCCGCCTGGGTTTGCAGGTAAGTCTGCTTGTTGTGGCCGCGCCCTTCACGTTCCCAGCCGGCCTGTGCGCCGGTGGCGATCAGGCCCAGTGCCAGTACGCCGAGGGCGGTTTTCGTCAGAATGTTTTTCATGGTGTCGCTCCTGTTCCGTTGTGAAATGTCGCTGCATCAGCCGACACCCGCACGGTAGAGGCGTCCGGTAAGGGCCGTGTTTGGGGCAGGTAACAAGGTGTAACGCAATGTAACCGCGATCCCGGCGCCCGATTTTTCGGGCATGTTTTTGCCGCGGGCTCCGAATCTGCGTGTCACATCAAGGGAAGCCCTGAACAAGTCCTCTTTGTCATTCCGGCGCACGCCGGAATCCAGCCAAATCAAGCATCTGGGCCCCGGCTTTCGCCGGGGTGACGACTTGTTCAGGGCTTACCAAGTTAATAAGTTAAATTTTCGACTTTTCTAATTACACTCGCATTCCCGAGGAGACTCCGATGCAACTCAATAAACTCGCGGCCATGGGGTACGACAACGGCACGGCCGCGATGGCCAACAATCCGGCTACGCTCGCCCTGATGGCGGACGGCAGCCGGCTTGACGTGATGGTCGGCTTTGTCGGCCCTGATGTCGAAACCTCCATGGGAATGGGCAAATCCGGCGCGGATGCGTTTTACATGCCGGCCATGTGAAAAAAGGGGGCAAGCTGGTTTACGGTGTCGGAATCTACGGGCAGGGCGGGATGGGCACCGAGTACGCCAATGGAGACATGGCCCAGGCGGGCGTGGGGAGGGCGATCTTCCCGCTCGCCTGCCGTGTCAACGAGCGTTTCGACGTGGGCGGCAGCGTCGATATCGTCTGGGCCGGTATGGACTTGGCGGTCACGGCCTATAACATCGACTTCAGGGACGGCAGCGATTTCACCGGTGCAGCCAAGGGTTACGGCGTGGCGGCCAAACTCGGTTTCACCTGTACGCTCAGCGATGCCCTCACCGTCGGAGGCGCTTATCAGACGGCGGGCAATCTGCCCGATCTCAAGGGGGACGGCTACAAAGTGGTGGGTTTCGACATGCCGGCCACGTTCGGCCTTGGCCTCGCCTGGCAGGCGAGCAACCGACCGATGGTTGCGGCCGACATCAAGGACATCCTGTGGGGCAGCAGCATGAACACCGTGGCCATCCAAATGCCGGGGGGTGGGACAGCGCCATTCCAGCAGGACTGGGAGGACCAGATCGTTGTCTTGCTGGGCCTGGCCTACCGGTTCAGCGACGCCTTCACCGGTCGCGTGGGCTACAACCACGGCAAGAACCCGATCCCCGATCAGTTCGTCAGCTACCTGTGGCCGGCGATCGTGGAAGATCACTACACGGTGGGCTTCGGTTACGCCTTCGGCAAGCAGGCGCAGATCAATTTCGGGCTGAGCTACGTGCCGGAAGTGACGGTGACGGCTACGAATCCGATGCCGCCGCCCAACGGCAACGGCGGCATGGCCATCGAACACAGCCAGGTCAACTGGCAGCTGATGTACAGCTACATGTTCTGATCGGCTGATTCGATCGCACGCACAAGGCCGCGGGGGGTACCCGGCTTTGTGCGGGCGGCCGGTCAGGGCTTCCGCAGGTTCTCGCCGATCTGTTCGATCTTTTCGCCGGCCTGCTCGCCCGCCTTTCCGGCGGGGCCTTTGCTGTCGCAGCCGTCGAGGATCAGCAGGCTGGTCAGCAGCGCCAGCACGGCGTAGGAGGCATGCCAGGGGTGGCTGCGTTTCGATCCGACCGGCAGGGCGTGCTGCATTCCGGTTCCGGCCCCGCTCCATTCGTAGAGCCGCATGTGTTCGTCATTCAGATGATGGGGGATCGCGTGCATATTAATTCTCCGCAGGGATTGGGCCGACCGGCTGCGGCAGCCGCCGCAGCCGGTCGGCTCGCAGGCGTCGCGATCAACGCTTGACCTCAAGGGCGTTCTTGACCCCCTTCACGCCTTCCACGCTGCGCGCGATTTTCTC
>JAJYXA010000424.1 GCA_021791235.1 Pseudomonadota bacterium | reverse complement strand
CAACCCCTTCGCCGCGGGAATGGCGGTGGCGCCGGAGTCGGCGAGCTTTTACGACACCCAGGAATTGTCGGAGACGCTCGCGCGCCTGGTGGATTTCCCGCACCTGGGCAGCACGGACGCGATGCGCCTCACGGTCAGCGCGATGCGGGTGACCAGCGGCGAGCTGGTGCGCTTCGACTCCGCCCGCGGGCTGCTCGGCGTCGAACACATCATGGCCAGCGGGGCGCTACCGCCCGGCTTTCCGCCGGTGCGCGTCGATGGCGAGCTGTACTGGGACGGCGGACTGTACTCGAACACGCCGCTCGACATCGTCCTCGACGACGAACCCAGGACCGACACGCTGTGCTTCATGGTCGATCTGTGGCGCGCCGAGGGCGCGGAGCCCACGACCCTGGAAGAGGTGCAGACGCGCCAGAAGGACGTCATGTTCGCCTCGCGCTCGAACCAGCATATCGAGGACTACCGCCGCACCCACGATCTGCGCCGCGCCGTGCAGGCGCTGCACGCCCGGCTGCCCGCGAAGCATAAGGACGACCCGGAACTGCAAAAAATCGCGGCGCTGGGCTGCGACACCACCATGCACATCGTGCGCCTGCCCTATCCCGGGCAGGACTGGCACATGGCGTCGAAGGACATCAACTTTTCCCGGGGCTCGATCCAATGGCGCTGGGACAGGGGTTACCGCGATGCCGGCCGTGCCATCGAGCAAGCCGGCTGGCTGGCGCCGGTGCCGTCCCACTGCGGCGTAGTGGTCCATGAACTTGCCAGGGAAATCGATCATGACTGAAGACGAAGTCCGCCGCGGCGCTTTTGCCATGCCGCTGACCAACCCGGCTTTCCCGCCGGGTCCCTACCGTTTCGTCGACCGGGAATTCCTGATCATCAGCTACCGCTGCGATCCGGAATTGCTGCGTCGGGTGATCCCGGCGCCGCTCGAGCTGGCGGAGCCGGTGGTCAAGTTCGAGTTCATCCGCATGCCCGACTCGACCGGCTTCGGTCATTACTGCGAATCCGGCCAGGTGATCCCGGTGAGCTTCAAGGGCGAGCTGGGCGGCTACGTGCACGCCATGTATCTCAACGACCACGCCCCGATCGCCGCCGGACGCGAGCTCTGGGGCTTTCCCAAGAAGCTCGGCGAGCCGGTGCTGCGGGTGCATAAGGACACCCTGGTCGGCACGCTCGATTACGGCGGACTGCGCATCGCCACCGGCACCATGGGCTACAAGCACCGCACGCTGGATCCCGATGCGGTGCTGAAGACTTTGAGCGGCCCGAGCTTCCTGCTCAAGATCATGCCCCACGTCGATGGCACGCCGCGCATCTGCGAACTGGTCCGCTACACGCTGGAGGACATCCAGGTGAAGGGCGCCTGGTCGGGGCCGGGGGCGCTGGAACTGCACCCCCACGCGCTGGCGCCGGTGGCCGAGCTGCCGGTGCAGCAGATCCTCTCGACCACGCACATCATGACCGACCTGACGCTGCCGCTGGGCAAGGTCGTCTACGACTATCTCGAATGAGCGATTCAACAACCGGAAGGAACAACAGCATGCGCATGAAAGACAGAGTTGCCGTCGTCACGGGAGCCGCCAGCGGCATCGGCTTGGAGATCGCCCACGCTTACGCGCGCGAAGGGGCGAAGGTGTGCATCGCCGACCTGTCGCTGGCGGCGGCGCAGGCCGCGGCGGCGGCGATCGAGCGCGCCGGCGGCAGCGCCATGGCGGTGCAGATGGACGTGGTCGACGAGCAGGCGGTGGAGCGCGGCTTCGATCAGGTGACGGCGGCATTCGGCGTGCCGGACGTGCTGGTGAGCAACGCCGGCATCCAGCACATCAACCCGATCGAGGCGCTGTCGCTCGAGAACTGGCGCAAGATGCTGGCCATCCACCTGGACGGCGCTTTCCTGACCACGCGCGCAATGGTGCGCCGCCTCTATCCGACGGGGCGCGGCGGCGCGGTGATCTACATGGGCTCGGTGCATTCGCACGAAGCCTCGCCGCTGAAGGCGCCCTACGTCACGGCCAAGCACGGCCTGCTCGGCCTGTGCAAGGTGCTGGCCAAGGAAGGCGCGAAGCACGGGGTGCGCGCCAACGTCATCTGTCCGGGCTTCGTGCGCACGCCGCTGGTCGAGAAGCAGATCCCCGAGCAGGCCAGGGAGCTCGGCATCAGCGAGGCCGACGTGGTCGCCAAGGTGATGCTCAAGGACACCGTCGATGGCGAATTCACCACCACGGCCGACGTGGCCGAGACCGCGGTATTCCTGGCGGCATTCCCCAGCAACGCGCTGACCGGGCAGTCGGTGGTGGTCAGCCACGGCTGGTACATGCAGTGAGGCCAGGCACGGAAGAAAGGCGGCTTGCGCGCCCGAGGGTCAATCGACGAGCAGCTCGCGGAGTTTGTCCAGACTGCTGAAGTGACAGCCGGTGGCGTCGATGCTCAGCCAGTCGGCGCGCTTCCAGTCGCCGAGCACCCGCGCCACCGTTTCCAGGCGGGCATCGATGATTTCGGAGAGCTGCTCCAGGGTCAATGAAATCGGCAGATGTACGCTGCCGTCCTTGCGCTCGACGCCGTAGCGATCGATCAACTGCAGCATCAGGACCGCCAGGCGCTGGGGCATGGTGCCGGCGCTGATGATCTCGATCTTCTTGATCAGCGCCTCGGTGAACCGGGTCAGCTGGCCGTGCATGTTGGAGGACAGCAGCGGCGAAGTTTCGGCGAATTTCAAGATCGTCGCGGCATCGATGCAGATCGCCTTCAATCCCTCGTTGAGCGCCACCGCGTCGATCGAGTGTTGCATCCCGGTGAAGGTTGCGAACAGGCCGAGGCAATCCCCGGGGCCATACAGCCCGTAGGTTTTGCTCACCCCGTTGCGATCCCGTCGGGCAGCCTTGACGAAGCCGGAGTCGAGCAGGACGATATCCTTGACTTTGTCGTCGTTGCGCCAGAGGAACTCGCCCCGACGGTAGAGCCGAACGGTGGTGGCGGCAGCGATTTCCCTGAGCGCCTTCAGCGGCAGTTTGGCGAACAGTTCGAAACGGCGCAGGATCTGCACCAGTTCGCCCTTCTCCGGCTGCACCACGGGCAGGGGTCCGCGGCGACTGCCGGGAACGAATCTGGCGCGGAAGAAAACGCTGCGCGGCAGGGCAACGGGAGGAAACTCAGCCTTGCCCTTTTGAGTGAGCTTCTTATTCGCCGTCATCGGAGCAACGCCTGTCGATCGTCAATGGCGGTAAGTCTATCATTGTTGATAGCGTTCTTCGCAGCGTCAGCGGCACCCGGGAAACGAGACGGACCGGTGATCAAGTGAGTGCGCCCTGCCGGGCGCACAAAAAAAACCCGCGCAAGCGCGGGTCGGATTGCCGGAAAACGACGGCTCACTTTTTCTTGGCGGCTTTCTTGCCTGCAACCGCCGCCTTGAAACCGGCCCCGGCGGAGAATTTCGGGACGGTTGTCGCGGCAATCTTGAGTTCCTTACCCGTCTGCGGATTCCTGCCGACCCGGGCGGCGCGCTTTGCCGACTTGAAGGTACCGAAACCGATCAGGGCAACGCTGTCGCCTTTCGCGACGGCCTTGCTGATGGCACCCAGGACGGCATCGAGCACGTTGCCGGCAGCAGCTTTGGAAACGTCGGCTTCCTTGGCGACGGCTTCGATGAGTTCCGACTTGTTCATAAGTTCCCCTCTGGCGATTGATAAAAGGTCTTGCGATTGACGATTCAAAGGCGATTCGACGACTGGCGATTCTAACCCGGGATCCGCAGTCGATCCGCAGTCCGACTAGCAGGTGAAATATATACGCCGCCTCCTTCTCTGGCAACACCCTGCCTTCATATTTTTGCGCCGGACAGCGGCCTGGATCGCTGGGGCCAGAGGGCGAAGCCAGCCGCCGGCGCTTCATCGAGCGGCCATCAGAACCGGCGCACCGATTTGCCAAAAAACCGTCCGAGGCGCCTATCCCATTGTCTTTTCAAGCATAACCTTAGTATTAAGCACTTGGTAATAGTATTACTTTCTTCATATTGCGCTATAAAAATCCGGCGGTTAGGATCGCTGCACGAAATGGGCCCCAGGGAGAATCCGATCATGTCGTCGAACAGCCAAATAGCGGAACAATTGCGGACGCAGGCGAATGCGTTTGCCGCCTCATCGTCGCAATTGTTGAAACTGGCGGACGAGATCGATCCGCCCTGTGACGAGGAGTTGATCGACCGTGAAATTCGGGAAGATGACGATGCGCTGTGGACCCTGTTCATTCGCGTCTATCACCTGGTCCTGAAGACGCCAGGCATCACGACCGGCAAGATCGCTTCATGCATGGGTCTGCCTGGAAATTATCCGACGGAAAACTCGCATCACTTCACTGCCCAGATCCTGGATTGGCTGACCGACCAGGGACTGGTCTATCGCAGCAGCGAAAAGAAACCCCATCAGTGGATGGCGAATCCGGTTCCGAAAATTTACCGCAATCTTCGCGTCGTCAAGAACTGAGCAACGCCGCCGGAAGGCCCTCAGTGCCTACTAGCCTGGCCGAGTTCGCGCTCGATCGCGGCCGCCAGCGCAGCGGCCGGCAGCGCGCCGACTACGACCTCGGTCGCACCGGTTCGGTTGTTGCGGATTAGCGTCGTCGGCGTCCCGTTGACCCCGGCCTTCGCACCGTCGGCGATATCCTCATCGATGCGTTTCGCGACCTGGCCTTGCGCCAGACAGCGTGAAAAAACGGCCCCATCCAGTCCGGTTTCGGTCGCCAGCATCTGCAGGGTTTTGCTCCCGGGCAGACCGTGGCCGTTCGATTGCGTATTCGCGAAGAGCGCATCGGCATACTTCCAGAACGCATCGTTGCCACCCTGAGCCGCAGCGCATTCCGAGGCGATGGCCTCCTGACGCGCGACCGGTTCGTGGAAGGACAGCGGGAAATGACGCCAGACCCAATTGACCTTGCCACCGAAGCGTTCCAGCAAAACCTTGGGGGTCGCGTGGAAGCGTTTGCAGTAGGGGCACTCGAAATCGGAATATTCGATCAGTGAAACCGGCGCGGCCGGATTGCCGCGGATGTGATCGCGACCGGCGCTCACTGCCCGCGCGTCTTCGGCCTTCGCTTCGAGTTGCTGCTGCGCCCGAGCCTGCTCGGCTCGGCGGGCGTCCTCCTGGCGTTTCGCGATCCGCCCGAGCGCTCTCTCGACCGCCTGGTCGAGTGAGCCATCGCTCTCCATCCGGTGGACAATCGCGTCGACCAGAGCCGGGTCAGGCTCCGTTTTGACGGCAGCGACGGCATTCGCCCCGGCCGCGAGCGCGGAGAACCCCAGGCCTGCGGCTAAGAGCGCGGCATAGACAGTTTTCTTCGACATCCCCATTTCCACCGGCAAGGCACAGCATTTCGATGTGGCGGCCCCTGAAGGCTCACCATGCTGGAAGAGCATAGCAGATCGCCAACACCCGGCGCCATTCTGCGCTGCAGCAATCCCCAATAGGTAATAAATAATATTATCCCATTGACACATTCTATTTACGTAATTGCTTCAAGTGCGCTAATTTCCGATCAGCGAGGATGCCTGCCGCTCTCGGATAACGCCGCTTCCCGACGCGTCCTCGGGCCTGTCGATTTGCCGGAGTTCGATGCCCGGCTTGGCGCCAGTACCAAGAACAAGAATCCATCATCAAAGGGGGAAAACCATGAAGACCATTTCGCAGATTCTCGGTTCAAGAGCAGGCATATTCATTGCAGTCGGTCCGACCGAATCGGTTCATTACGCCCTTCAGATCATGGCAGAGCACGAGGTAGGCGCGCTGCTCGTCGTGGAAAACGGCAGCCTCGTGGGCATACTCTCGGAACGGGACTATGCCCGCAAGGTAGTACTCAAGGGCAAGCTGTCGCACGAAACCCAGGTGCACGAGATCATGGCTGAACGGGTCATTTGTGCAACGCACGATATGAGCGTCGAGGAAGCGATGTCGGTCATGACGGAAAACCATATTCGTCACCTTCCCGTCCTGGACGATACCAAGGACGTGATCGGCGTGGTGTCGATGCGCGACCTCGTCCAGGAGACCATCGCCGAACAGACCTTCGTCATCCAGCAACTGGAAAGCTACATCGCGCTTTAGCCGACCCGCTCTCCTCGCGACGCGGGGGCGCGAATCGATGCGAATTGCCCGCGAATCCCTGCGCTATTCGACAGATGTTGCCGAGATCGATGATTGATAATCGACCTTGGATAGTGCTGGCCCGCACAGGCGAGCTCGGGGGCGGCTAAAGTTCCTGGCGGTCTTCCCGATAAGACAGGTGCACGCCTGATCCGAAAAGCCAAGGAAGCGATCATGAGCAAGGATGAGATGATTAGCAGGTTGCTACGGGAAATCGAGTCGGATCGATTCCGCGCCGTTGGCTCGGCCGACCATGCTGGCGAGCAATTTAGCCGAACGGCCGAGTGGGCGCGCCTCAACGCACGCAGCTACGGAGAAATCGAATCCTTGTATTTCAAGTCAGAGGAACTCTACGTTTTGTCGGCCTGAGCAGATTCGCTGCTGCGGAATACCGACTCGCGTCTGCCGGCCGCGCCAAGCGCGACAGACGCATGGCAGAAAAAACGTCCCTCCGAGTGGAGGGCCGCATGGATACTGGTGGCCAGGGACGGAATCGAACCATCGACACGCGGATTTTCAATCCGCTGCTCTACCAACTGAGCTACCTGGCCGGTTGTTGCAAACGAGCGCGAAATTATACCTGCGAAAACTCGGCGTGGGCAAAGAAAAACCCTTTCCTTGACCAGAGATCGGCAAGCGACTGTCCGCACCAAAGATCCCGCGTTCGGCGGCTGAACTTTGGCCGTTGGCGATCATCAGGAATTCAACAGCACGGAACTATCGACGCCGACACGGACGTTGCCCCAAATTTTGTTGTCGATCATGATCGGCAGGTTGATCTCCGACAGTATTTCGCCGGTATCCCTCGCGTAGGTCTGCAGCAGCAGCGGCTGCTTGTTTCTGCCGGCGCGCGACCCGGTCGGGTCGGTCCAGATACGCTTGGTGCGATTGCCGATCAGGTCAACATCGTAGTTGCCGGTGAGCGGCTTCGAGACCTTCAGATTATGGATGGCTCCGTAGCCCTGCGTGTCGACGATAAGCGCAAAGATCCCGCCTTGAAGTTTGGCCAGACATCCCTCGAGAATGGGTTGCAGTTGCTGTTCGAAGGCGTGCAGGTAACTCACCTCGAATTTTTGCGGATTGGTGCCCGGCAGAGGGCGGTAGTTCTGGTCCCAGATATTGGTGCCGCTGTTCTTCAGCTCGTTAAGCTTCACCTGAATGTCATCACGGAATTCACGGGCACGCTCGACGTTGAAGTCGAAGGCGCCGCGCCCGATCTTGAAGCGGGAAACGAGCTCCTGGACGCTTTCTGTCGCTTCGGCGAGCACGATGGTGGACTTTTCCGAAGAACTCATGCTGCCCGAAACCTCGGAGGAAAGTTGATGCAGTTGGATGACCGCCTCGTGCACACTGCCGTTGGTGGCATTCAATTGATCCATGGCGGTGGCGATGTGCGCCAGTTGGTCGCTGGTGGTCTCGAAATCAGACACCATTTTCTGAAACTCCGCCGTGGAGTTCTTCACAATGTCGCTGGTCTGATGGATACGGCGGTTGATCTGGCTGTTCTCGGACTGGGTTTTCTCGACCAGACTCGTCATGTTGCCGATGTTTTCGGAGATCTCCTGCGTCGCCAGGGTGACTCTCCCGGCCAGCTTGCGCACTTCGTCGGCGACCACGGCAAAACCGCGGCCCTGTTCGCCG
>JAJYXA010000109.1 GCA_021791235.1 Pseudomonadota bacterium | reverse complement strand
GTAGGCGATGGAAAAAAGTCATTTCAGCGTGGGGCTGCGCGAGGCGATGGGCCGCTTCTTCCGCCAGGTGGACGGCAATCTGGATGCGTCGTCGGCGGCCATCAAGGAAATCCGCGCCATGATGACGGCGATGTACCAGAAATTCAGCGACGAGCACGGACTGGCTGCGGTCAACCCGCCGGACCACAGCCTGAAAAAATATCGCAAGGAAATGGCGCGGCTGGAGCGCATTTTCGACGAGCGCTTCAACACCGTGTTCAAGATGCTGACAGTGGGCCAGCACCAGCTGACCGCGCGCTTTTTCGAGACGCTGGCGAGCAAGGTGGTTCAGGTTTTCGAGCTGGCCAACAGCGAAACCGAGGCCTGGCTGAAGGCCCTGATTGCGCCGATGGAAACCCAGGTACGCGAACACAAGCTGCAGCTGAAACGCCGGCTGGAAAGCGTCAGCCGCATCCACGCCGCAACCGAGACGCTGGACGAACGCATTGCCGAACTGGAAGCGTCGATCGGCAGCGTGAGCGATCAGCTGGACAGCCTGGCGCGCATCAATGTGCGCATCGCCGACGCCCTGGCGGACGAGCTTAGCGGAGCCCCTCTGGCCAGAACGGCCTGAACGCTTACTTGCCCGCGGTCAGGCGCAGGAACTTCTCCTGCAACTGTTCCTTGGTTTCCGGGTAATCCGGGTTGAGCGGAATGCAGTCGACCGGACACACTTCCACGCACTGCGGCGTATCGAAGTGACCGACGCATTCGGTGCATTTGTTGGGATCGATGATGTAGATCTCGTCGCCCTGCGAAATGGCGTCGTTGGGGCATTCGGGCAGGCAGACGTCGCAATTGATGCATTCGTCCGTGATCATCATTGACATGTCATTCTCCGGGTCATATCAGCTTTTACTTATTTTCTCACTTAATCGCTGCGCCACCAATGGGTGGACGAAAGGTGTCACGTCGCCCCCCAGCTGCGCGATCTCGCGGATCATGCTGGCGGAAATGAACATGTACTGGTCCGACGGCGTCAGGAACAGGGTTTCAATGTCGGGCTTGAGGTTGCGGTTCATGCCCGCCAGCTGGAATTCATATTCGAAGTCGGACGCCGCGCGCAGCCCCCGCAACACGGCGATCGCGCCCTGCTCGGCGACAAAGTCGATCAGCAGGCCGGAGAAGCCCTCCACCCGAACATGCGGCACGTCGGCCAGCACGTCGCGCGCCATCGCCACCCGCTCCTCCAGGGTGAAAAATGGCCGCTTGTTGCGCGCTTCGGCCACCGCGACGATGACGCGATCGAACAGCCGCACCGCGCGCCGCACCAGATCCTCGTGGCCGCGCGTGATGGGGTCGAAGGTGCCGGGATAGACAGCGGTCAGCATGGATTCATCATTCCTTGATCAGCAGCGCAAAATGCGAGCGCCCCGCGCGCCCGCTGCGGTGGATGATAAACCCGGACGGCGCCATCACCTCGGTTCCCTGCTCGATATAGGCGTGTCCGCCGGGTTTGAGATGGCGCGCCAGATCGGCCAGCACCGCCCCGGCCAGGCCGCTGTCGAACGGCGGATCGACGAAAATCAGGTCGAACGTTTCGCGGTTGTTCGCCAGCCAAGCCAGCGCGTCGGCACGCAGGATCTCGACCTGGTTTGCTCCGAGCACCGCACGGTTCTTTTCCAGCGCACCACCAGCCTTGAGATCGCGTTCGATCATGACGACCCGTCCCGCCCCGCGCGAGGCCGCCTCGAAGCCGAGCGCGCCGCTGCCGGCAAACAGGTCCAGACAGGCCCAGCCCGGGAGATCCTGGCCCAGCCAGTTGAACAGCGTCTCGCGCACACGGTCGGGCGTCGGGCGCAAGCCTGCGCCATCGGGGAAATCGAGCAGGCGGCGGCGGTATTGCCCGCCGATGATGCGCACCCGGTTGGACGCGCCATGCGCCCGCTGGGGCGCCGCACGCTTAGCGAGCACTGCCCCCTCCCACGACCACGGTCACCAGCTTGTCAGGGTCGATGTGGCGGGCAAACGCCTGCTTAACTGCCGCGACATTGACCGCATTGACCTTGTCGACCCAGGTATCCAGATAATCCAGGGGCAGGTTGTAAAAACCGATCAGCGACAGGTATTCGAGAATCTTCTTGTTGCTGTCGATGCGCAGCGGAAAGCCGCCGGTGAGGTTGTCCTTGGCCTGCTTCAGTTCCGCTTCGCTGGGGCCTTCGGCTATGAACTGCCGCAGCGTGGCCTGCGCCACCTTGAGCGCGTCGTCGGTTTGCGCCAGCTTGGTCTGCAGGCCGAGCTGGAAGGGGCCGGCCTCCATCATCGGCAGGAAATAGCTGTAGGCGCTGTAGGCATAGCCGCGCTTGTCGCGCACCTCGTGCATCAGCCGCGAATCGAAGCCGCCGCCGCCCAGCACGTAGTTGCCGACGAACAGCGGAAAGAAATCAGGATCATTGCGCGCCATGCCCACCGTCCCCACCAGAACATGGCTTTGCGTGGAGGGGAAAGCGATGCGCATATCGGTTGCCGCCGCCGGTCCGGGTTTCGGCAGCGCCGGCACGACCGCCGCATGGGACAAGCCGCCCGTCAGACGTGCGGCGATGGCCTCGGCGTCGGCACGGGAGATGTCGCCCATCAACGCAATCACGGCATTGGGCGCGCTGTAATGCGCACGGTAGAACCCCTGCAACTCCGCACGCGTCAGGCGTTCGATCGCGGCGGGTTCGCCCGACTCATCATGCGCATAGGGGTGCGTGCCATACAGGGCACGATAGAACGCCTTGTCGGCGACGGTACCGGGGTCGGCCTCCGCTTCGCGGATGCCCGCGATGAGACGCTGTTTCTCGCGCTGGACCACGGCCTGCGGAAAATCCGGCTGCTGCAGCACGCGCGTCAGGATATCGAGCGCCGCGTTCTTTTCGGCCGCGGACGCCAAGGTACGCAAGGTGACGCCTGCGCGGTCGCGGTCGAAATTGCCCCCCAGCTCAGCGCCCACATCGGCCAGGCGATGTGCAATCGCCGTGTCGGAAAGACCGCCGGCCCCCTGATCGAGGAGAATATGAGTCAACTGGGCGAGCCCCGCCTGGCCGTCGGGATCGCGGGCGCTGCCCGCAGGAAAGTCGACCGAGATATCGAGGATGGGCAACTCGTGGCTTTCGACGAAGATCACCCGCGCGCCTTGCGGCGTTTGCCAGTGCTGGAGGGTCAGTGCGGCCTGCGCCGACAGGGGCAGGCTCAGCAACAGCGCGACACAGAAGGCCTTAATTGTCATGGCGGACTCCCGGCACCGCGGCACGGTGCGGCTGGGGTTGCAGGGGTTGCGGGTCGAGCACGCCCACGCTCAGCTGGTCGTCCTGCAGCCATTGCTTCGCTGCGGCCTGGACGTCTTCGGAGCTGACCGCACGCAATTTGTCGACCCTGTGCGCCAGCGCCTCGGGCGGCAGTCCCGCGGTCACGTATTCGCCCAGCTGCATCGCCTGGTAGAACAGCGAGTCGCGCTGGTAGACGTCGGCCGCGATGACCTGCGCCTTCACCCGGGCGAGCTCCGCTTCGCTGATGCCGTCGCGCTGGAGCCGCTCAATCTGGGCGCGAATGGCTTTCTCGAGCGCGTCCACCGACTTGCCCGGCGCAGGCGTCGCGTCGATCATGAACATGCCCGGCCCACGCGACACATCGTCGTAGCCGGCGCTCGCACTCACGGCAATCTGCTGCGTCTTGACCAGCGCTTGCTGCAACCGGGCCGAATCATTGCCGGACAACACGCCCGCGAGGATCTGCAGCGCATAGGGCGCGGTGTCCTTCTGCCAGTCCCGGAGTATCGGCGCATGCCAGGCCATCAGCAGGTAAGGCACCTTCGCGGGTGCCTTGACCACGATGCGCTTCTCGCCGATCTGTGCGGGCTCGTCCTGCGGCTTGCGCGTCGGCAATGCACGGGCGGGTATCGCTCCGTAATAGCGTTTGGCCAGCGCGATCACGTCGTCCGCCTTCACGTCGCCGGCCACCACGAGGGTCGCGTTGTTGGGCACATACCAGCGCGCATACCAGTCGCGCGCATCCTGCGCGGTCAGGTGCTGGAGATCGTCCATCCAGCCGATGACGGGGCGCCGATAGGGGTTCTCCTGGTAGGCCGCCGCCATCAGGTGTTCGTAGACAACCGACTGCGGCTGGTCGTCGGTGCGCAGCCGGCGCTCTTCCATCACCACCTGCATTTCCTTGGCGAACAGGTCGTCCCGGATGACGAGATTGGCCATGCGGTCCGATTCCAGCTGCATTGCCAGTTCCAGACGGTCTTTCTGCATCTGCTGGAAATATGCCGTATGGTCGCGGTTGGTAAAGGCATTCTCGCGCCCGCCGGCGGCGGCGATGCGTTTGGAGAACTCGCCCGGCGGCACCGTTTTCGTTCCCCGGAACATCATGTGCTCCAGCACGTGTGCCACGCCGGTGGTGCCGTTGAATTCGTCCATCGATCCGGCGCGGTACCACACCTGCGACACCATCACCGGTGCCCGATGATCTTCCTGCACGATCACCCGCATGCCATTGTCCAGCGTGACGTCCGTCACCGCCGCCTGCGCACTGCCCACCACCAGCAGCGCCAGCAGCATTCCCCGCATGCCGAGCATGTTTTCACCTCGCGTTGAATAAGTCCGAATGATAAGCCGTAGCCGAATGATAAGATTAGGCGTCCGTCAAACAGCTGTGCTGACCCCCTTTGTCCGTGTTTAGTTTCTTCAAGTCCAAACCGCCTGCCGCCGAACCGGCCCCTCCTGACGCGCAGGCCGAAGCCGTTGCCCCTCAGCCAGCCGAGCCGCGCCCGGGCTGGGCACAACGGCTGAAGCAGGGCCTCGCCAAAACCCGCAACAAGCTGGGCGGCCAACTGGCCGGCCTGTTCGGCGTCGGCCGCAAGATCGATGCCGAGCTGTTCGAGGAACTCGAAACCATCCTGATCACGGCCGACGTCGGCGTCGATGCGACCCACGCCCTGCTCGACACCCTGCAGAAGAAAGTGCGCCGTGAAAACCTCACCGAGGCCTCCGACCTGCAGGCCGCGCTGAAAGAGGCCCTGGTCGACCTGCTGACGCCGCTGCAGGCGCCGCTCGACGTCACCCCGCACAAGCCCTTCATCCTGATGCTGGCCGGCGTCAACGGCGCCGGCAAGACCACCACCATCGGCAAGCTCGCCAAGCTGTACCAGTCGCAGGGCCTGTCGGTCCTGCTGGCGGCGGGCGACACCTTCCGCGCCGCGGCACGCGAACAGCTGCAGGTCTGGGGCGAGCGCAACAACGTGACGGTGGTAAGCCAGGAAAAAGGCGATTCCGCCGCGGTGATCTTCGACGCCATCCAGGCCGCGCGCGCGCGCAACATCGACGTCGTGCTGGCCGACACCGCCGGCCGCCTGCCGACACAGCTGCATCTGATGGAAGAGATCAGGAAGGTCAAGCGCGTGATCGAGAAAACGGCCCCCGGCGCGCCGCACGAAGTGCTGCTGGTGCTGGACGCCAACACGGGCCAGAACGCCGTCACCCAGGTCAAGGCCTTCGACGATGCGCTTGGCGTGACGGGCCTGGTGCTGACCAAGCTCGACGGCACCGCCAAGGGCGGCGCCATCGCCGCCATCGCCCACGCCGGTTTATCACGGCCGCGGCCGATCCCGGTGCGCTACATCGGCGTCGGCGAGACCGTGGACGACCTGCGCCCCTTCGATGCGCGCGAATTCGTCGAGGCGGTGTTCACCGCATGATCAGCTTCAATCAGGTCACCAAGCGCTATCCCGGCGGGCACGAAGCCCTCGCCGGCATCAGCCTCGCGATCGAGCAGGGCGAACTGGTTTTCCTGACCGGCCATTCCGGTGCCGGCAAGAGCACCCTGCTGAAGCTCATCGCCGCCATCGAGCGCCCCACCAGCGGCGTGGTGTCGGTCAGCGGCCAGAACATCAGCCGTCTGTCGCGCCGTGCGGTGCCCTATCTGCGCCGCAACATCGGGCTGGTGTTCCAGGACCACAAGCTGCTGTTCGACCGCAGCGTGATCGACAACGTGGTGCTGCCGCTCGACATCGCCGGCTTCGACCGCCGCGAGTCGCTCAAACGCGCCCGTGCAGTGATCGACAAGGTCGGTCTGCTCAACCGCGAGAAGGCCAATCCCATCAGTCTCTCGGGCGGCGAGCAACAGCGTCTGTGCATCGCCCGTGCGCTGGTAAGCCGCCCCGCCCTGTTGCTGGCCGACGAGCCGACCGGCAACCTCGACGCCAGCTACGCCGCCGACATCATGGCGATGTTCCGCGATTTCCATCAGGTCGGTACCACGCTGGTGATCGCCACCCACGACGAACGCGCCATCACGGCACTGGGCGGCCGCACGCTGCACCTGGACCATGGCAGGATCGGGGAGGTACCGGCATGATCGGCTGGCTGCGTCATCACAAGCATGCGCTCGCCGCCGCCCTGCGCCGGCTGGGTATCCAGCCGTTCACGACGCTGCTGACCGCGCTAGCCATGGGCGTGGCGATCAGCCTGCCGAGCGGGCTGTACCTGGGACTGGACAACCTCAGCCGGGTGGCGGGCGGGCTGCCGGCGCAGCCCGAAATCAGCCTGTTTCTCGACGCCGGGTCGTCCGCCGAACAAAAACAGGCCATCGCCGCGCGGCTCAAGCAACCCGACATCGCGCAGGCCCGCTACGTCCCCAAGGATGAAGCGCTTGCCACCCTCAGCGCATCGCAGGACCTGGCCGACATCACGGCCGGCCTCACCGAGAACCCGCTGCCGGACGCCTGGGTCGTGCGGCCGCAGGATACGTCACGCGACGCGCTCGACCGGATCTCCGCCAGCCTGGGCAAATTGCCGGGCGTCGTGGAAACCCATCTCGACAGCCAATGGGCGGAACGTCTGCAGGCGGCGCTCGACATCGGCCGCACGGTCGTCTGGGTTCTGGGCGCCCTGTTTGCGATCGCCCTGATCGCCATCTCGGGCAACGCGATCCGCGCCCAGGTGCTGGCTCGGCGTGACGAAATCCTGGTCAGCCGGCTGATCGGCGCCACCGACTGGCATATCCGCCGCCCGTTTCTCTACCTGGGTGCGCTGCAGGGGCTATGTGGCGGGCTGGCGGCCGGCGGCGTGCTGACCGTTGCCGGCACGATCCTGCATGCGCCGGTTGAACGCCTGGCGGGCCTCTACGGCTCGTCCTTCCACCTGCTGCCGCCGGGCGGGGTCGAGATCGCCCTGGTGCTCGGCCTGGCCACGCTATTCGGCTGGCTGGGCGCCTGGCTCTCGGTCACCCGGACCCTGCACCAGGTCGAAGCGGCACGCTGATTTCCCTCTGCCCGGGAACCCTTCATTACCTTAGCACTCTTATGTTGCGAGTGCTAAAATGTTCTTAAAGGGGGTTCCACACGCATGAATCGATCGATGTCTTTACCTATCCCTGCAGCTTACAGCTTGGATAGCTACATTCAGACTGTCAACCGTTATCCCATGCTCAGCCTGGAAGAGGAACAGCAGTTCGCGCGCGCCTGGCACGACAAGCAGGATGTCGAGGCGGCCCGTCAGTTGGTGGTATCCCACCTGCGCGTGGTGGTGAGCGTGGCGCGGCATTATCTCGGCTATGGACTGCCGCACGCTGATCTCATCCAGGAAGGCAATGTCGGCCTGATGAAGGCTGTGAAGCGTTTCGACCCGGACCGCGGCGTGCGACTGGTGTCGTTTGCGCTGCACTGGATCCGCGCTGAAATCCACGAATACGTCCTGAAGAACTGGCGGCTGGTCAAGGTGGCGACCACCAAGTCGCAGCGCAAGCTGTTCTTCAACCTGCGCATC
>JAJYXA010000262.1 GCA_021791235.1 Pseudomonadota bacterium | reverse complement strand
GCCCGCGCGGCTGGGTCGCAAAGATGCGTGCCAGCATGAGCGTCCTCACGCCACGTTTCAGCAGCAATCGCATGCTGCGCGAATACGTGGAACATCTCTACCTGCCCGCCGCAGAGCTCTATGCGGCACGCCAGGACTCGGGCATGAGTCGGCGCCTGTGCGACTGGCAGGATGCCCTCGCGCGGCACTGGGAGCGGATCCATTTCGGCGAGTTCCGGGTCGACGGCGATGCGGGCACCTGGCATTTCAGCGTGCCGGTGTACCTCGACGATCTCGATCCCGATTTCGTCGCCGTCGAACTCTACGCTGCGCCGCTCGACGCCGGCCAGGCCGAAATCCACCGGATGCAGCGCGGCGAGCCCCTCAGCGGCGCCGTCAACAGCTACACCTATCGCATCAGCATTCCCGGAGGCCGGGCGGCAGGCGACTACACGCCGCGCATCGTGCCGTCTTTCGAGGGCGCGCGGGTGCCGGCCGAGGCCAGCCAGATTCTCTGGTATCGCTGACGCGCCGCGACCCTGCCGGGCCGTTCCACGGATGCCACGTAACGCCGAACTGTGAATGGAGGCAAGCAATGAATGAAGTCGAAGCGAATACCCTGCCGGGGGCATCCAGTGTCCTGACCCCCGGGGAACTGGAGCGGATGGACGCCTGGTGGCGCGCCGCCAATTACCTCTCGGTGGGGCAGATCTACCTGCTGGACAATCCGCTGCTGAAGCAGCCGCTGCAGCGGGCGCACATCAAGCCGCGCCTGCTCGGCCACTGGGGCACCACGCCGGGATTGAATTTCATCTACGTGCACATGAACCGCGCCATCCGGCAGCAGGATCTCAACATGTTCTTCGTCGCCGGCCCCGGCCATGGCGGGCCGGCGGTGGTGGCGAACACCTGGCTCGAAGGCAGCTACAGCGAGCTCTACCACGACATTTCCCGGGACGAGGAAGGCATGCGCCGGCTGTTCCGGCAGTTCTCGTTCCCCGGCGGCATCCCCAGCCACGCGGCGCCGGAGACGCCCGGTTCGATCAACGAAGGCGGCGAGCTCGGCTATTCGCTGTTCCACGCCTATGGCGCCGTGTTCGACAACCCGAACCTGATCGCCTGCTGCGTGGTCGGCGACGGCGAGGCTGAAACCGGGCCGCTCGCCACGTCCTGGCATTCCAACAAGTTTCTCAACCCGCGCACCGACGGCGCGGTGCTGCCGATCCTGCATCTCAACGGTTACAAGATCGCCGGCCCGACCGTACTGGCCCGCATCCCGCGCGCGGAGCTGGAGAGCCTGCTGCGGGGCTATGGCTATCGGCCCCGCTTCGTGGAAGGCCATGAACCCGAAGCCATGCACCGGCAGATGGCAGCCACGGTCGACGCGGTGATTGCCGAGATACGCGCGATCCAGCGCAAGGCGCGCGAGGGCGGCGAGACCGGTCGCCCGCTGTGGCCGATGATCGTGCTGCGCTCGCCCAAGGGCTGGACCGGGCCGAAGGAAGTCGACGGCTTGAAAACCGAGGACTACTGGCGTTCGCACCAGGTGCCGTTCGGCGACATGGACAAGCCCGAACACATCCGGCTGCTGGAAGACTGGCTGCGCAGCTACCGACCGCAGGAACTGTTCGATGACAGCGGCTGGCTCAAACCGGAACTCACCGAGCTCGCCCCGCACGGCGAACGGCGCATGGGCGCCAATCCGCACGCCAACGGCGGCATGCTGCTGCACGATCTGCGTCTGCCGGATTTCCAGAACTACAAGGTGGACGTGCCCGCGCCCGGCGCCACGGTGGCCGAGTCCACCCGGGTGATGGGAACCTTCCTGCGCGACGTGATGCAGACGAACCCCGACAACTTCCGCGTCTTCGGCCCGGATGAAACGAATTCGAATCGCCTGGGTGCACTGTTCGAGGTCACCGACCGCACCTGGATGGCCGAGCGCTTCGACAACGATGAGCATCTCGCGCCCGACGGCCGGGTGATGGAAATCCTCTCCGAACACGCCTGCCAGGGCTGGCTCGAGGGCTACCTCCTCACCGGCCGACACGGCCTGTTCTCCTGCTACGAGGCCTTCATCCACATCGTCGATTCGATGTTCAACCAGCACGCCAAGTGGCTCAAGGTGTGCCGCGAGATTCCATGGCGCCGCCCCATCGCCTCGCTCAACATCCTGCTCACCTCGCACGTCTGGCGCCAGGACCATAACGGCTTCTCGCACCAGGACCCGGGCTTCATCGACCACGTGGTCAACAAGAAGGCCGACATCATCCGAGTCTATCTGCCGCCCGACGCCAACACCCTGCTCTACGTCACCGACCGCTGCCTGAAGAGCCGCAACCGGGTGAACGTGATCGTCGCCGGCAAGCAGCCCGAACAGCAGTGGCTCGACATGGACGCTGCCATCAAGCACGCCAGCGCCGGCATCGGCCTGTGGGAATGGGCCTGCAACGACCAGGACGGCGCGCCGGACGTGGTGCTGGCGGCGGCGGGCGATGTGCCGACGCTGGAAATGCTGGCGGCGATCGACCTCCTGCGCGGGCTCGCGCCAGACCTGAAGATCCGCTTCATCAACGTAGTCGACCTGATGACCCTGCAGCCGCAGGAAGAGCATCCGCACGGCCTGCCCGACAAGGAATTCGATTCGCTGTTCACGACCGACAAGCCGATCATCTTCGCCTATCACGGCTATCCCTGGCTGATCCACCGCCTCACCTACCGCCGCACCAACCACGACAACCTGCACGTGCGCGGCTACAAGGAGGAAGGCACCACCACCACGCCGTTCGACATGGTGGTGATGAACGACCTCGACCGCTTCCATCTGGTGATGGACGTCGCCAGCCGCGTTCCCGGGCTGCAGGCGCAGGCGGCGCACATCAAGCAGCGCATGCGCGACAAGCTCTGCGAGCACGTCCAATACATCCACCTGCACGGCGAGGACATGCCCGAGATCCGCGACTGGAAATGGACGCGATGAGCCGCACCCTCCTTGCGCTCAACAGCGGCTCGTCCAGCCTCAAGGCCAGCCTGTTCCGCGCCGACGGCACGCGCCGCAACCTGAGCTATGCCCACATCGGCGACGGTTTCCCGCACGACCACGCCGAAGCCTTCGACGCCCTGCTGAAGGACCTGGGCGGGGAAATGCCGGATGCGATCGGCCACCGCTTCGTCCACGGCGGCGATATCGACGAAGCGGCGCGCCTGCTGGACGACGCGGAGATCGAACGGCTGCGCGGCATCGTTCCCCTCGCCCCGCTGCACCTGCCGGGCAACCTGCTCGGTGTGGAATTATGCCGGGCGCGTTTCGACGTGCCGCAGGTCGCGTGCTTCGATACCGCGTTCCACCATACCCTGCCGGAAGCGGCACGCCGCTTGCCGATCCCGTACGAACTGGGGATGCGCCGCTACGGCTTCCACGGCCTCAACTACGCCTACGTCGCCTCGCAGTTGCCGTCCCTGCTGGGTGAGGCAGCGCAGGGCCGCGTCGTCGTCGCACACCTGGGCGCCGGGGCAAGCCTGTGCCTGCTGGAGGGGCTGCAATCGGTGGCCACCACCATGGGCTACTCGCCTGCCGGCGGCATTCCCATGGGAACGCGCAGCGGCGATCTCGATCCCGGCGTGATGCTGGAACTGGGCAGGCGCTACGACCACGACGCACTGCAGGACCTGGTCTATCACCGTATGGGGCTGCTGGCCCTGTCGGGCGGCGAAAGCAGCGAGATGCGCGCGCTGCTGGCAAGCCCAAGCGAGGCCGCCGGATTTGCCGTCGACTATTTCTGCACCCAGGTACGCGCCGCCATCGGCGCCTTTGCGGCCAAGGCCGGCGGCATCGACGCGCTGGTGTTCAGCGGCGGGATCGGCGAGCACGCGCCGCCGATACGCAGTCGAATTTGCGGGCCGCTTGGCTTCCTGGGTTTCGTGCTGGATGCCGAGGCCAACCTGGGCGGCCGGACCCGCCTCCATGCAGCCGGTGCCAAACCCGTGCTGCGCATCGCAGCCGACGAGGAAGCGGTCATCCGGGATCTGGTCGAGGCCATGACGGCACGCCCGACAGTCACGAGCCCTGAATAGCTGCTGTGCATCGCGGGACGCTGCGGCCGCTGCGAAAGTCAGGCTGGCCCCGAGGCCAACGGTTTCTTCATGCCACGAAACCGGAAAAAAGCGACACCTAGGCGGCCTCCCTCCGGTCAGATGGCATCGCTGCCGCTTCACCTTGACCTCGCCGCCCTTCACTAAGCCCGGACGCTTCCCTTGCTATTGACAACGCAATATCCGGCTACAATTCGCGCATGAGTTCCCGACGTGGCTACCGAATTTTATTCGCCTTCACGCTGACGGTTGCGCTGGGGCTCCTCCCGTTTCTGCATATGCCCCCGGCCGGCAGACTTCCTGCCAGGCCATGAAGCGGATTTCCATTTCCGGCCGCCTGTTGTTGGGCTACCTGCTGGTGGCGGTGTTGCCGCTGACGGGGCTCGCCGCTTTCTATCTGGCCGCATTCGAGTCGTCGCTGCGTGAAACCGTGCTAGCGAGCATGGTGACCATCGCGGACAAGAAAGCCGACCAGATCGATCGCTACACGGCGGAGCGGCTGGCGGATGCTCGCCTGCTCAGCCAGAGGAATCTCATCCGCCATGGACTGGCCTCCCTGGAACACGCGTATCGCACGACCGGATTGCGCTCCCCTGCCTATGAGACCAGCGCGCGTCCCCTGCAAAACGATTTGAATATTTCCTACGAAGCGGGCAATTTTTACAATTTTCTGCTGATGGACACGGCCGGCAACGTCATTTTTTCTCTGCGGAACGAGTCGGATCTTGGCACCAACCTCCAGTCCGGCGTCTACCGCGATACGGAGCTGGCGAAGGGTTTCAACCTGACCCTGCAAAGCCTGCAGACCCGCCTCTCGGGGTTTGCGCATTATGCGCCTTCCGGGCGGCCGGCTGCTTTTCTGACGGCACCCGTGCTGGATGGGGGCACGGTGATCGGCGTGCTGGCCCTGGAACTGGATGTGCGCAAGCTGGAATCGGTCACCGCCGACCGCACCGGCCTGGGCCGCACGGGCGAAACGGTGCTGGCGCAAAGGGACGGCAACGAGGCCTTTTACACCGGACCGCTCCGGCATGTCCAGGACGCCGCCTACCGCTACCGGGTACCGCTGCAAGTGGCAGCCGTGCCGATGCAGAAGGCACTGGCCGGCAACCATGGCCACGGAATCGTGCGCGACTATGCCGGCATCGAATGCGTGGCGGCGTGGCGCTATCTGCCTGCGTTGAGATGGGGCATGGTCGTGAAGATCGACAGCGCGGAAGCGCTGGCGCCGGCCGCCCATCTGCGCCATATCACCTATCTCGCGCTGGCGCTGTTCCTGCTGTTGTCCGGCAGCGCGGCCTACCTGCTGGGCCGCGGCTTGTCGCGCCCGATCCGGAATCTCACCCGGGTGGCCGACCGCATCGCCGCAGGCGACCTGTCAGAGCGCGCGCCGCAGGAGAACATCAAGGAGCTGGGCCGGCTGGCCCATGCATTCAATCACATGACGGATGAACTGGCCGAGGCCCAGCACACTCTGGAGGCCCAGGTGGAGGCGCGCTCGCACGAGTTGCGCAAGCTGTCCATGCTGCAGAGCGCGATCCTCGATAAAGCCGGGGCGCTGGTGGTGGTGCTGGACCGCGAAGGCCACATCCGCCGCTTCAATCGCGCCTGCGAGGAACTGACGGGCTATTCGTTTGCGGAAGTCGAGGGGAAGTTTGTCTGGGATTTCCTGCTGACGCCGGAAGAGCGGGAGCAGGTGCACCAGGAGGCATTCAACGCATTCACCCGCAATCCGCAATCCCTGCGGGGTGCCCATACCAACCACTGGGTCGCCCGGGACGGGACGAGGCGGCTGATCGAATGGTCGAATTCCGTCTTGCTCGACGAACAGGGCGAGCTGGAATTCATGGTGAGCATCGGCACCGACGTGACGGAAAAACGCCTGGCCGAGGCGGCACTCAAGGAAAGCGCGCAACGCCTCGAGGAAGCGCAGCGCATCGCCCAGGTCGGCAGCTGGGAGTTCGACGTGGCCAGCGGCAAGCTGACCTGGTCGGACGAGACATACCGGCTGTTCGAGATCGACAAGGACACGTTCGGTGCTTCGTACGAGGCCTTCATGGATACGGTCCACCCCGACGATCGCGACCGGGTCAGTCAGGCCTACCTCGACTCGCTGACAAACCGCATCCCCTACGAGATCAGCCATCGGATCTGCATGCCAGACGGCCGCATCAAATGGGTCAACGAACGTTGCGAGATGCATTTCGACGAATCGGGCAAGGCGGTTCGCTCAACGGGCACCGTGCAGGACATCACCGAGCGCAAGCTGGCCGAGGCGCAAATCAGCCAGCTGGCCTATCACGACGCCCTCACCGGCCTGAACAACCGTTTCAGCCTGCAAAGCCAGCTCGAGCAGGCGCTCTCCATGGTACACCGCGAACAGCGCGCGCTGGCCGTGATCTTCCTGGACCTGGATCGCTTCAAGACGATCAACGACACCCTCGGTCACGCAGTGGGCGACGAGCTGCTCAAGGACGTGGCGCATCGTCTGCGCGACAGCGTGCGCGACAGCGACATCGTGGCCCGCCTGGGCGGGGACGAGTTCGTGGTGGTCCTGACCGAAGTGGAAGACGCCACCACCGCCGCCCGTATTGCCGACAAGATCCTGCATACGCTGGCCCTGCCTTACCGGATCGGGGAGGAGGAATTGCATTCGACCGCAAGCATCGGCCTCGCCTTTTATCCGAACGACGGCGAGGACGGCGAAACGCTGATGAAAAACGCCGACACCGCCATGTATCATGCCAAATCGCTGGGACGCAACAATGTCCAGTTCTTCACGGCCGAGATGAACCAGACCGCGATGAAGCGGCTGACGATGGATCACGACCTGCGGATCGCGGTGGAAACCCGGCAGTTCGTGCTGCACTACCAGCCCCAGCTCGACAGCTGGAGTGGACGCATCGTCGGATTCGAAGCGCTGCTGCGCTGGCACCACCCGCGCATGGGTCTGGTGCCGCCCACCGAGTTCATCCCGATTGCCGAGGAAACCGGCCTGATCCTGCCGCTGGGCGAATGGGTGCTGAACGAGGCCTGCCGCCAGCTCCGCGCTTGGCGCGACGCAGGCATCGCGGACATCACCATATCGGTGAACCTGTCGGCGCATCAGCTGCACTCATCCATCCTGCTGACACACGTTACGCGGGCGCTGCAGAAAAACGGCCTGAAGGGCGCCGATCTGGAGCTTGAAATCACCGAATCGGTGGCCATGCACGACCCCGATGCCAGCATCAGCCAGCTCAAGGCGCTGCGCAATCTCGGCGTGCGCCTGTCGATCGACGATTTCGGCACGGGCTACTCTTCGCTCAGCTATCTCAAGCTGCTGCCGATCCACACCCTGAAGCTCGACCGCTCCTTCGTGCGCGACATCGAGACCGACAGCAACGACGTCGCCATCTGCACCGCCACCATCGCACTGGCGCACAGCCTCGGCCTCGCCGTGATCGCAGAGGGTGTGGAGACCGAGGCACAGCGCCATTTGCTGGCCTCGCACCACTGCGACTTCATGCAGGGCTATCTGTTCAGCAAGCCTTTGCCGGCGGAGTCGGCCCTGGCCTTCATCCGCGAACGACGCGCGGCCTGAGCGAAGCCGGGTTCCAGCTTCTATCATTCACAGGCAGTCCCGGTTCCTGCAATAGCCCACGCATGAAGGAAAGGCCCGCATGCCCGTCCACAACGCCGACATCGCCGCCGTCTTCGAGGAAATCGCCGACCGGCTGGAAATCCAGGGCGCCAACCCGTTCCGCATCCGCGCCTA
>JAJYXA010000290.1 GCA_021791235.1 Pseudomonadota bacterium | reverse complement strand
ACGTCAGCGTGCCGGAACAGAAGGTCGACCACGGCGTGGTGGTGCTGAAGGTGACCGAAGGCGTGATCGAGCGCACCAAGGTGACCGGGGCGCAATACACGCTGCCTTCGCGCATTCGCGCTGAAACGCCCTCCACCGCGGAAGGGCAGGTGCCCAATTTTCCCGAGATGCAGCGCGAACTGGCGGCCGTCAGCCGCGCACCCGGCGTGCGCGTGACGCCCACGCTGGAAGCCGGACGCAGGCCCGGCACGACGGTGCTCGAGCTGAAGGTGAACGACACCCCGCCGGTGTCGGCCTGGCTGGACTACAACAATGCCCACAGCGCCAACACCTCCGATACGCGGCTGGCCGGCGGCATCAGCTACAGCAATCTGTTCCAGCGCGCCCACACCTTGTCCCTGACCTACCAGACGGCCCCTACCAACCCGTCCGAAGGGAGTGCCGTGTCCGCGTCCTACGTGGTGCCCCTGGCGGATTATCAGCGCTATCTGTCCGTGTACGCGGTGCATTCCACCAGCGATGTCACCAGCTCGGCCGTCAACGTGGGCGACCAGATCCTGTTCGGCAACAACGACATCGTCGGTGCGCGCTACATCATGCCGCTGCGCCCCCGGGCTGCCATGACGCACCAGCTGACCCTGGGCCTGGACTGGAAAAATTCGAAGCAGGAGGCCAACGGCCTCAGCACACCGGTGCGCTACTGGACTCTGGATGCGAACTACGGGCTGGGGCTGACCGACGCGGGCGGCAGCTGGCAGTTCGGCGCCGGCACGGTGCTGGGGTTGCGCGGGCCGGGCACGGGAGAAGTCTCCTTCGGCCAGCGGCGCTATCTCGCCCACAACAGCTTCGCCGTCCTCAAGCTCAATGCGCAGCGGCTGCAGAAGCTGCCGGCCGGCTGGTCGCTGGTGGGCAGCGCCGACCTGCAGCTTGCCGACCAGGCCCTGATCAACAACGAACAGTTCTCCGCCGGCGGGGTGGGCAGCGTGCGTGGCTACCTGCAGTCCGAGGCGGCGGGGGACCAGGGCATCCGTGCCAGCCTGGAACTGCGCGCGCCGGCCTGGACGCCGAGCCAGTGGCCGCTGCTGAAAAGCGTGCAGCCCTATGCGTTCTACGACGCGGCTTATCTGCGCGTGAACGATGCGCTGCCGGCCGAGATCGCGTCCTACACGCTGGACTCGGTGGGGCTGGGGCTCAACCTGCGTGCCGGACGCGCCTTCTCCCTCAGCCTGAGCCTGGCCCAGGCCCTGACGGACGGACCGAAGAACGACCTGAGCAGCTCTCCCCCCAAGCCCTTTACCCGGGCCCACGATGTGCGCGTGCATTTCGATACGCGCCTGGATTTCTGAATCGCGAGGATGCGCCATGCCGACACGTAAACCGTCTCTCCAGCGCCGCAGCAGACAGCACACCGTTGCCGCGGCCATGCCGGCGCATCCCCAGTTCAGGATGCGGCTGCTGACCCTGGCGGTGCTGTCGGCCTGCGCATCGTCGTCGCTGGCGGCCCCGAACCATGCGCCAGCGCCGGTCAACCCGTTGCCCACCGGCGGGGTGGTGGCGGACCCCGGCACCGCCAGCATCGTCAACAGCGCGCCCAAGCTGATGCAGATCAACCAGACGGGCTTGAAGACGACGATCCACTGGAACAGTTTCGACATCGGCCAGGGCTACACGGTCCGCTTCAACCAGCCCAGCAGCTCGGCCGAGGCGATGAACTACATCGGCGGCGCCAATCCCTCGGTGATCCAGGGCACCCTGTCAGCCAACGGCAAGGTCTATCTGGTCAACTCCAACGGCATCCTGTTCGACGGTTCCGCCCAGGTCAACGTCAACACCCTCATCGCCTCGTCGCTGGACATTTCGCAGAGCACGTTTGACAACGGCATCACCTCGAACCTGGTCGGCAAGACGGATCCGACCCTGGTGGCGACCATGGTGCTGAACACGGCCGGCCAGGTGATCAACTACGGCACGATCAAGAGCGTGAAGGTGGACGGTGCCAGCGGCCAGGTGGCAACCGACCCGACGACCGGCAAGCCGGTGGAGGAGGGCGGCGCGATCATGCTGTTCGCGCCCCAGGTGGAAAACCACGGCCTCATCACCGCCAACAACGGCCAGGTCATCCTGGCCGCGGGCGGAACCGTATACCTGCAGATCTACAACGATCCCACCGGCGCCAATTCCAACCCGAACGACCTCTCCATGCGCGGTTTCCTGGTGAAGGTGACGGCAGCCCCCGAGGGCTCGCTGAACCTGAGCCAGCTCATTGCCGCGCAAAAGCTCAACAGCGCAGCCAATATCGGCGGCGAGATTCATTCCGATCGCGGCAACACCACGCTCACCGGTCTGGTCGTCAACCAGTCCGGCCTGGTTTCCGCCAACACCGCCACCACCGTGAACGGCTCCATCTGGCTGAAGGCGGAAAACTACGATGCCGGCACCAAGCAGACCACCTATGGCACCCTGACCACCAGCAAGGACAGCGTGACCCAGGTCCTGCCCGAGGACGACGGCACCACCCTGGCCGAGAGCGATCCCTATACCGACAACAGCCTGTACAACAACGGCAGCTTTCCCCACTACCAGGGGATGATCAAGATGCTGGGCGAGACCATCGTCCACGAGGGCAGTGCCATCGCGCCGGGCGGCCGCATCGTGGTCGGCAAGGAATATGTCAGCAACGACAACGCCAACCGGCCCCCGAATACCGGCCGTGTCTATCTCGGCGCTGACAGCGTGCTCAGCGTGGCCGGCTTGTGGGTCGACCTGCCGTATTCATCCAACTACCTGAGCTTCAAGCTGGGCAGCCTGGACCTGGCCAACGCGCCGCTGCAAAAAGGCGGTTTCCTGATCAACCAGACGGTGACCGTGGATACCCGCAAGGGCTCCCCCCTGCTGTTCGACATTGCCGACAAGGTCGGCGGCGTGCAGCGTTCGGTGCGGGAGAAGGCCACCGCCGGCGGCGCCATTACCGTGAACACGGGCGAGTTCATCTCGGCGGCCGGATCGAAGGTGGACGTGTCGGGTGGCGGCTACCGCTACGGCGACGGCACGGCAACCACGACCTATCTGGTGTCCCGCGGCCGCCTGTACGACATCGCGACGGCGCCGACCAACCTGCAATACGACCGGGTGATCACCCGAACCACGCCAGTGAAAGGCTATGTCCAGGGCAAGAGCGCAGGACTCCTGGCCATCGACGCGCAGCAAATGATCTTCGGCGGGCGTTTTTCCGCCGGCGTGACGACCGGGCCTTATCAACGCGCGGCCGGCGCCATGCCGGACCTGGGCAAGCTGGTGCTGGGCACCCAGTCGATCCAGCCCGGCAGCACGCTCGACTTCAGCACGGTTCGCGATGCGACGACGGCCAACAGCCTGGATAACGAAACGGCGCTCTATGCCTTGCATGACGTTACGTTCGGCGAGGGCGCCTCAACCCGGCAGCAACTCGCGAATGCCATGGCCGACGTGAACGCAGACCCGGTCAACGCGGTCTTTCCAACTACGTTGAAGGACAAGCTGTTGCTGCCGGCGGATCTGTTCGGTGGCACGGTGTACAGCAACGCCCAGGCCAGTGCCAGCCAGGGATTCGGCACGCTGGCCGTGCGCGCGAACGGCAGCATTGCCGTGCCGCAGGATGTCACGCTCGACCTGGGGACAGGTGGGTCCATGCTGTGGCTCGCCCCGCAGATCGAGGTGGATGGCACGGTCAGGGCACAAGGCGGTTCGCTTGTCTTCAATCGGTACTTTGACAATTCCCTGTACGGCAATACGCATGTCGGCGCGCGCGGCGTGTTGTCGGTGGCGGGCGGCTGGATCAACGATGCCGCTGGCGTGAATGGCGTCATCTCAGTTTCCAATGTCATCGACGGCGGATCGGTGACGATCGCCGGCTACGGTACGCTGGATCCGGGCAGCCGGGTGGACGCCTCCGGCGGCGCCATGCTGAGCAGCACCGGCAAGCTGAGCTATGGCACTGGCGGCAGCATCGTGCTGCCGACCTCCTTGCTGGACGGCGTGACCCTGTGGGCGTATGGCGGCAGGCAAGGTGGTTCGCTGCTCCTGGGCGCGGATACGATCGACGTCGGCGGCAATTCGGCGTCCGCCCTGTCGGCCGATTTCTTCACCCGGGGGGGATTCACCCAATACACCCTGGCGGGAATCAACCAGGTCAATTTCAAGGAAGACATCCATCCCATCGCCACGCAGCGCATCGCCAGGGCAAACGCGCAGCTTGCCCCTACCGGTACCGCGTTCGAGGACATCAGTTCGGTGGTGTCGAACCTGCCTGACTATTTGCGGACGGCTGCCAGCCTGACGGCCACCACCGGCGCATCGGCCTCCACCACGCACCAGCTGGCCGCGAACGAGACCGGCATCACTGTTGCCTCCGGCGTGAGCATCCGCACCGATCCGCTGGGCAGCATCAACCTGCTGTCCCAGACGGCGTTGGATGTCGAAGGCGCGTTGCTTGCGCCCGGCGGCAAGATCAATCTGAGCCTGGATTCAGGCAAGAATTTCTACTACGACACGGCCAGCGGCAGCTTCAACGCGCTGAAGATCGGCGGCCAGGCCACGCTCTCCACGGCCGGCGTCTTCCTGCCGGGTACCGGGCCGAATGGCCTCACCACGGGCCAGGTGCTGCCTGGCGGCACCGTCAGCATCGCCGCCCGCAAGACCGACCTCGACATCGTCCCGGGCGCAACCATCGACGTGAGCGGCACCCGTCATACGGTGGATCTTCCGCTGAGCTATGGCCATTCCGCGTATCTGCATGCGGACGTGGCCAGCGAGGGGGGGCGCATCGCCATCCAGGCGACCGAGAATGCCTATCTGGACGGCACCTTCAAGGGCAATGGCGGCGACGCCACCGTGGCGGGCGGCAGCTTCGCGCTGGACCTGCTTTATAACGGCGCCTTGCCGAGCACGCTGGCTTATGGCGATGTGCTGTTGGACCCGCTCGTCCAGAACGACCCCAACGCAGCGGCTGCACTTGCATTCTGGGATGCGGGCGTGCATCAGCTCAAGCACTCGATCGTCGTCAGCCAGTCCGCCGCGCCCCTGCCGCAGGATGGCTCGCAGGCCGATTCCAGCCTGATACACAACTTGATGGATGCCAACGGCAACTTCGTTGCTGCGCTACGCGCCAACATCAGTGCAGACCAGCTGGTGAACGGCGTGGCACAGGGCAGCGCACGCGTCGGCGGGGGGTTCGACAGCGTGCTGCTGAAATCGGACAACCAGATTCAGTTCAACGCCGGCGTGACCAACTTCGCGCCGCGGGCCGTGCTGAAACTGGATGTCCCGGAACTGCTGGCGCAGGGTACAGGCGCTGTTCGGATCGGTAGCGGGTCGCAGGCCGGTGCTTCGTGGAAGACGGCGCAGGTGGCGTGGTCCAACACGCCCAACGCCTTCCGCATGTCGACCAACCTGCCGCAGGACCTCATTGAGCAGTACCCGCTGCTCTACAGAGTCGATGCGAACACCGGCAACAAGATCCCGATTGTCGACCCGCGCACCCAGTATGTGCCGGTGGAAACGCAAACAGGCAGCGGCACGCTGGAATTGTCGGCCGGGCAGATTTCCCTGGCGGGCAATGTTACGGCCAATGGCGTCGCCGACCTGGATCTGATCAGCAGCGGCGACATCCGTTTCGAGGGCTTCCCCCTCGGTTATACGGCCCAGAATTCGCTGACCGACCCCAACCCCCTGATCAGTTCGCTGCAGGCGCTCAGCGGGCGCCTGTCCACTGCCGGCAATATCACCCTGCAGGCCGATCAGGTGTATCCCGCCACGGCGGTCGATTTCACGGTGGCGTCGGAGCAGGTTTCGATCGGCCAATTGAAGCAGGACACGACCCAGGCAGGCGGGGCGGTCACGGCGCAGGTCAGCCGCACCCTGCTCAACGACGGTCTGATCCGCATCAAGGGAAATGCGGGCGCCGAGCTGGCGCCGGTCCTCTCGGCGGGCGGCACACTCACCCTGCAGGCCGACCATATCGATCAGGCCGGCACCCTCAAGGCGCCGCTTGGCACCCTCAACCTGGAGGGCGGAAAATCGCTGACCCTGGAAGACGGCAGCGTGACCTCGGTGTCGGCGCTCTGGCAACACGACGGCGTGGAGACCGCCCTGCTGATTCCGTACGGCGCCACGCAAAGCGTCGGCCAGTCGTTGTGGTATGCCGGTACGCAAACGGATACGGCGCCCAGCAAACAGATTTCCGCCCGCGCGGACGCGGTGACCGTCGCGTCCGGCGCGACCCTGGATATCCGCGGCGGCGGCGACTTCGCTGCCATGGAATTCGTTCCCGGCATCGGCGGCACGAAAGATGTGCTGGCGGCACCGGGCACCTACGCCATCGTGCCGGGTGTGGCGTTCCAGACGTCAGACAGCTACCTCAACAGCGTGGCGCCCGTCAGCGTGAATGCGGCGGCAGCCTACAACATGGTGCATCTGGGTGCCGGCTCCGGCCTGCCGGAAGGGGACTACGCGCTGCTGCCGGCCTATTACGCCCTGCTGCCCGGCGCCTATCTGGTGAAAGCGCAAAGCGGCGCCGCCTACACCCCGGGGTATGCCGCAACGCAGCTCGACGGCAGCGTGGTCGTGGCCGGCAAACTGGGCTATGCCGGCACCGGCATCCGCCAGTCCACCTGGTCGGGATTCAGCATTCAATCGGGCGCGGATGCGCTGACCGGCCAGCATGCCCAGGGCGAATATCGCCTGACCGGGAGCCAGTTCTTTGCCGATCAGGCAGCCCGGAACAACACGGCCGCGTCCGCGTTGCCGCTGGATGGCGGCCGACTGAGCATCGGTGCCACGGGCAGCCTCGTCTTCGAAGGCAAGCTGCTGGCCCAGGCGGCTGTGGACAACGCCACCGGTAAGTATGGCGCCATCGGCCAGGTGGATATCTACGGCAGCAAATTCGCCATTGTCGACCACACGGCCGTGGCGCCGAGCGGCTACACCAGTTTGCAGGCGGACGAGCTTTCCCGCCTGGGGGCCAGCCTGCTCATCGGCGGCAAGCGCACGGACACGGCAGGCGGCCAGTCGCTCGATGTGAAGGCCAGCGATGTGGTCGTGGACCTGGATGGCGGCACGCTGAGCCTTCCCGAACTGTGGCTGGCGGCGACCGACAATTTGACCATCACGGGAAGCTCGACCCTCGAGGCCTCCGGTAGCGTGGTCAGCCGGGCCGGTACCCTGACGGTCGATACGAACCAGGACGGCAAGCAATACGGCGCCCTGCTGGGGCTGTCGAGCGCGGAACTGGCTCCGATTGCCCGAACAGGGACACTGGATACCGACCCCGCCCACGGCAACCTGACGGTGAACGCCGGCGCGAAACTGACCGCAAAAGGCGGCGCCATCGCGATCGACTCCACCGGCACGCCTGTAATGGCGGGCGTGACCGAAAGCGACACCGTGGCGATCGGCGCGCGCCAGATCGCGCTCGGCGCCGTGCCGCAAAGCAGCACGGCGCTGGCGCTGGGGAACGCCCAGCTGGCGGCATTGGGCAGCGCCAGGAATTTCGTGCTGCGCAGCTATTCCAGCATCGATCTGTATGGCAACGTCAGTCTCGGTCAGACCGGCACCGGTAGTTTCACGTTCGACAGCGCCGGCCTGGTCGGCCACGACGTCAACGGGACGGGCGCACCGGTGGCCTTGTCGGCCGGCACGATCACGCTGGAAAACCTGAGCGGCACCGCCCTGGCGGCGAATGCGCCCGGCACCGGCACGCTGACCCTCAACGCCGACAAGCTGGTAATGGCCGACAGCGGCAAGAATGATGCGGGCTTCACGGTGGCCGGTTTCAACCAGGTCAATCTGAATGCAGGCGAGGTGTCGCTGCAAGGTTCGGGCACCCTGAGCGTCGCGTCCGACCT
>JAJYXA010000173.1 GCA_021791235.1 Pseudomonadota bacterium | reverse complement strand
CCCCGCCCTGAAGCGATCCGGCAACCGGCGTTCAGACGGGGAGAGTCACCTGGATCGTGACGCCCTTGCCCGGAGCGGTAAGGATCTGGAGTCGTCCGCCGTGAGTGAAGACGCGGTGCTTGATGCCTGCCAGCCCGTGCCGGGCGAGCTTGGGCGAACCCAGGTCGAACCCGATGCCGTCATCCTCGACTTCCAGTTCGATGGCCTTAGGGGTCATGCGCAGCGATACCCGTACATGGCGGGCCTGGGCATACTTGCGGATGTTGGTGAATGCCTCCTGGATGATGCGGAACAGGCTCAGCGAGACGTCATCGGAGAGCTCGGGCTCGGACTCCGGCAATGCCGCGACGACGTCAATCTTCTCCTCGCACTGCCGAAATTCCTCGACAAGGGCCTTCAGCGCTTCGATCAGCCCAAGATCGTATAACAGCGCGGGCCGCAGATTGTTGGTTATGCGGCGCTTGAGTGTGATCCCGCTGATCAGGTTCTGGCGCAGGCGCACCAGGCGTTGTGCAACCGCTGCCTGGGCATCGGGGGGCAGTTTGCGCTCGATCCAGTCTGCGTCGAGCTTGGCTGCGGTCAGCAGCGCGCCGAGTTCATCGTGCATCTCGCGAGCCAGGTCCAGTTTTTCCGTCTCCCGCACCCTGGTCAGGTAGGTGGCAAGGTTGGTCAATTCCTCGGTACGGGCACGCACTTCGTTTTCGAGGCGTTCGTTTTCCGCTTCCAGCATGCCCTGGATCCTTTCCCGCAGGTGCTGTTTCTTTTGCTGCTGCGAGATGACCAGCACCAGCAGAATCAGCGATGAGCCTGCAAGTATCGCGGCGCTGAGGCGGGACGTTTCGAAACTGCGTACCGACTGTTTGACGTTTTGCATGCTTTCCGTGACCAGCCTGGCTTTGATCGTAGCGTGCTGGCGCCGGTAGGTATCCATTGCCACGGTGCTTTGGTCAAACCAGCTTTTCTCCATTGCAGCGCCCTCGGTCACATGCCGGGTGGTGAGTTCCAGGCGGGAAACCAGGCTTTCCGCCAGGTTGGCGAGCGTGTCGACGGCCGTAGCCAGTGGACCATCCTTCTCGTCCCGTTTGATGATCTCCAGGCTTTGCTGGATTTCCGGGCGAACTGCGCGATAGGTGTCGAGGTAGGCCTGGTCGTGCGTGAGCGCATAGCCGCGAACCGAGGATTGCGCCTCTGACAGCAGCTGGTTCAAGCGGTCCAGATGGTCAGCGCGCTGGTTCATCACTCCGAACTGCTTCAAGGCGTCGAGCCCGGCCGAGGCCTGCATGTAGCTCGCCACCAGTATGCCGAGCAGAAGCGCCATGCCGACGGCGAGGGAGAGGTGCGTACTGATCGGCAATCCACTCTTCTGGTGCGGCAGGTCTTGCGATGGGGCGGGGAGGAGCGTATTCGGCATGGCAGGGCTTCGCTCGCAGTCTTGGTGTACCCCTGTTTATTGCAGGAATCTTCCGACAGGTCAATCCGACCCCTCCGACAGAATGTCCTTGCTGCCGGTTTTAGGATGCCCTTGCATTCCGGGAAAAATGGCAGGGCCGGAATGGGGAGGAAATCGCACACCCTTTTTCTTTTTCTTGATTTCGGGAGAACACCATGAAAACGCTTTTTGCATTCTTAATGTCTTCGGTATTTGTCGTCCTGGCAGGCTGCAATACGGTGGCGGGCGCCGGCAAGGATATGGAGCGGGGCGGCGAAAAAGTCCAGGATACGGCGAAGGACGTTCAAAACAAGATGTAACGAGGGTTCATCCAGTCTTTCAACCAGGAGTCTTTCCATGAGCAACGTTACTTCTCAAGCGGGGCGGCCGATCCGGCGCGATGAAACCCGCGATGAAACGTCTGACCCCGCCGGTTTCCTGTCCGATGTGCAGACGCTCAGGGCGCGAGCCCGCAAGCATATCGAGGAAGGCGCCGTGACCGGTGACTACAGCCTGAATGCGAAGGCAGCGGTCAAGGTGTTGAATGATGCGCTGGCCACCGAGCTTGTCTGCACCCTGCGGTATCGCCAGCATTCCTTCGTTGCGAAGGGAATCAACTCCGAGCCGATCGCACAGGAGTTCCTGGTGCACTCCAACGAAGAGCTGGCCCATGCCGACCTGATCGCCAAGCGGATCGTGCAGTTGGGCGGTACGCCAGAGTTCAATCCCGACCGGCTGGCGCAGTTGTCGCATGCCGAATACAGAACCTGCGACACGCTGGAAGCGATGATCCGCGAAAATCTCGTCGCCGAACGAATCGCAATCGAGAGCTACAGGGAAATGGTGCGGTATTTTGCGGAGCATGATCCGACGACGCGCGCCATGCTGGAAGGTATTCTGGCGAAGGAAGAAGAACACGCCGACGAATTGTCGGATCTGCTGCACTGACGCGCGAGGGGTCCGGCTGGGCCTCAGTTCTTGTTTTGTGGGTTATAGCCCGAGACGATCCCGGACAGGGTCTTGGGCAGCAGCACCCACATGCGGCCGCGCTGTTTCATGCGGCCGGCGAGTTCACCTGCCGCGTTGCCGAAGCCCCAGAAGAAGTCGGCGCGCACGCCGCCGCGAATCGCACCGCCGCTGTCCTGCGCCATCACCAGCCGGTTCAGCGGCTGCGCCGAATTGGGCTGGGTGGTGGCCAGGAACACCGGCGCGCCGAGCGGAATGAATTTCGGATCGACGGCGATCGAGCGGCCGCCGGTCAGCGGGACGCCGAGCGAACCCAGCGGGCCGGGCAGGCCGTCGGGCAGCTCGCGGAAGAAGATGAAGCTCGGATTGCTGGCGAGCAGTTCGGGCAGCTTGTCGGGATGCTTCGCCCCCCACTCCTTGATGCCCTGCATCGAGGCCTGTTCGAGTTTGAGTTCGCCGCGTTCGACCAGCAGTTTGCCGATCGACTGGTAGGGGTAGCCGTTCTGGTCCGCATAGCCGACCCGCATGTGCGAGCCGTCCGGGAGTTCGATGCGGCCCGAGCCCTGGACCTGCAGGAAGAACAGGTCGACCGGGTCTTCGGCCCAGGCAATGGGCTTGCCCTTGAAACCGCCGCTGTTGCCGTTGGCAGCCGCCGCCTCGATTTCCTTGCGGGTGGGGTAGGGCACCAGCTTGTTGCCGACCAGCCGTCCGCGCAGGCGCAGGCTTTTCAGTTCGGGATAGATGCTCGCCAGGTCGACCGTGATGAGGTCGTCGGGGGCGGCATAGAGCGGGTAGCGCGCACGCGCGGTGCGCACGCGGTTGCCCTTCAGCAGGGGTTCGTAGTAGCCGGTGATGAGGCCGTCGGTGCCACCGTCTTCCTGCGTGGCCTGCCAGGGCTGGAAATGCTGTTCGAAAAAGGCGCGCGCCGCCTTGTCGTCGGGCGGGTCCATGCGCATTGCCTCACCGCAGACCGCCAGCCAGGCCGTTTGCTTGCCGAGCGTGGCGCAGCTGCGCAGGAAGGCGGTCCAGGCCTCGCCGATGCGGTCGTCCTGCCAGAAGCTCACCGACGACCAGTCCACCGGTTTGAGCGTGGGGTAGCTTGCAGCCGGTGTGGGGATGGGCGCAGGCGCAGGAATAGGCGGCAAGGGGGCGGGCGTGGGCTGGGGGGCGGGAAGGGGCGCAGGGGCTTGGGTGGGCGGGTGCACCGCACAGGCTGACAGCAGCAGCACGAACAGCCACGGACTTGCGCGTAACAACATCACGGGTGAAGATGGCTCACATCGAAAACACGTATCGAGTATAACAAGGGAGCGTCAAGCCTGATGGAAAGCCAAGGACTGGGCTGGTTGGTGCTGGAAGCCGCGATCGCGCTGGGGCTGCTGCTGCTTATCGTGTGGTGGACGATGAAGAAGTGAGTGGTGAGCAGTGAGCAGTGAGCAGAAAACCGCTTACCGTTTACTGCTCACCCTAATGCAATACCCGCGGCATCGACAGCGTGAACGGGGGAATCTCGGCTTCGAACTTGTTGCCGTCTTCCGCCACCATCTGGTAGGTGCCGTGCATGGTGCCGACCGGCGTCGCCATCGCGGTGCCGCTGGTGTACTCGAAGCTCTCGCCCGGCCGCAGCAGCGGCTGTTCGCCGACAACGCCGAGCCCCTTGACTTCCTGGGTGACGTTTTCGGCGTCGGTGATGATCCAGTGGCGCGATATCAACTGTGCCGCCACGGTGCCGGAGTTCGCAATGGTGATGGTGTAGGCGAACACGTAGCGATCCGCCGAGGGGTCGCTCTGCTCGGCCAGGTACGCCGTATTGACGCTGACGCTGATCTGGTATTTCTTGCCTTCGGCCACGGGTTTGCTCGACGGGATGGAATGCGCGGAGTGTAACGCAATGACGTGACGGGCTGGTAAAATGGCCGGGTTTTCCCAAAATTCCCGGAGCTTCCCATGACGTACCGCATCGCCCCGTCCATCCTGTCCGCCAACTTTGCCAAGCTGGGCGAGGAAGTCGACAACGTGCTCGCCTCCGGCGCCGACATCGTCCATTTCGACGTGATGGACAACCACTACGTGCCCAACCTCACCATCGGCCCGCTGGTATGCGAAGCCCTGCGCAAGCATGGCGTCACCGCGCCGATCGACGTGCACCTGATGGTGAAGCCGGTCGACCGCATCATTCCCGATTTCGCCAAGGCCGGGGCCACCTACATCACCTTCCACCCGGAAGCGTCCGAGCACATCGACCGCACCATCGGCCTGATCAAGGAAAACGGCTGCAAGGCCGGCCTGGTGTTCAACCCGGCCACCCCGCTCGACGTGCTGGAATACACGCTGGACAAGCTCGACATGGTGCTGCTGATGAGCGTCAACCCCGGCTTCGGCGGCCAGAAGTTCATCCCCTACGTCTTGGACAAGGCGCGCGCCGTGCGCAAGATGATCGATGACCGCGGCCTCAAGGTGAACATCGAGATCGACGGCGGCGTCGGCCCCGCGAACATCGCCGAAGTCGCACGTGCCGGCGTCGACACCTTCGTCGCCGGCTCAGCCGTGTTCGGCGCCGCCAAGGACAGCGACCCGCAACGCTACAACTCGATCATCGCCGCGCTGCGCGCGGAACTCGCCAAGGTCTGAAAACCGGCAAGCGGTGAGCAGTGAGCGGGGAGCGGAAAAATCCGCGGTCCGCACCGCTCACCGCTTCCCGCTCACTGTTTACCGCTCACCAAAAAAATGAACTTCCCTCTCAAAATCAAAGCCGTCGTCATCGATCTCGACGGCACGCTTCTCAACACCGCGCCGGATCTGGCCTATGCCGCCGAGCTGATGATGGCCGAACTGGGCCTGCCGTGCCCGTCGCTGGAAACGATTTCCACCTACATCGGCAACGGCGTGTCGCGCCTGGTCAAGCGCGTGCTGACCGGCGACATGGACGCCGAGCCGGAGGCGGCGCTGTTCGAACAGGCCATCGCCTCGTACAACAAGCATTACAGCGCCCACGTGTCGCTGCATTCGCGGCCGTTTCCCGGCGTGGTCGAAGGCCTGCAGGCATTCAAGGCGATGGGCCTGCACGTGGCCTGCATCACCAACAAGGCCAAGGTGTTCACGCATCCGCTGCTGAAAGACACGGGTTTGTTCGATTACTTCGAGCTGATCCTGTCCGGCGACACGCTGCCCAAGCGCAAGCCCGACCCGCTGCCGCTGCTGCATGCCTGCGAAGTGTTCAAGGTACAGCCGGCCGAACTGCTGCTGATCGGCGATTCGCTCAACGACACCCAGGCCGCGCGTGCGGCGGGCAGTCCGGTGTTCTGCGTGCCCTACGGCTACAACCGCGGACGCCCGGTCGCCGAGCTCGACCTCGATGCCGTGGTGCCGAGCCTTGCCGAGGCGGCGAAGATGATTGCGAAGGCCGCCTGATCATGGGGGCAGCCGTGAACGACAAGCGATGGTGACAGGGGAACGCATCCGCACGTTTCGCCTTTTGCCATTCACTTATTCACGGACTCGCCATGACTGAACAAGACTTCTTCGACCTCGCCCGCCAGGGCTACAACCGCATCCCGCTGGTGCGCGAACTCCCCGGCGATCTGGAAACACCGCTGTCGGTGTACCTCAAGCTCGCCAACGCGCCCTATGCCTACCTGCTCGAATCGGTGGTGGGCGGCGAGCGCTTCGGGCGCTACTCCTTCATCGGCCTGCCGGCGCGCACCGTGCTCAGGGTTCGCGCCCATTTGCTGACGGTGGAAACCGACGGCCAGGTCGTCGAGGAGTACAGCCTGCCCGACCCGCTGGATTTCATCGCCGACTTCCAGGCACGCTTCCAGGCCGCGCCGGTGGCCGGGCTGCCGCGCTTCACCGGCGGGCTGGCCGGCTACTTCGGCTACGACACCATCCGCTATATCGAGAAGCGCCTCGCCGACAGGCACAAGGACGACGTACTGCATACGCCGGACATCCTACTGATGCTGACCGAGGAGCTGGCGGTGTTCGACAACCTCGCCGGCAAGCTCTACCTCATCACCCATGCCGACCCGATGCAGCCGGATGCCTATGCGCAGGGCCACCTGCGTCTCGCCGAACTGGCCGACAAGCTGCATGCGCCGGTGCATCTGCCGGCCGAGCCGGCGGTGGCGGAAGACGAGCCGACCTCAGAATTCGGCGAAGCCGAGTTCAAGGCCGCGGTGCAGAAAGCCAGGGACTACATCGCGGCGGGCGACGTCATGCAGGTGGTGCTCTCCCAGCGCATGGCGCGGCCGTTCGCCGCCTCGCCGCTGTCGCTGTACCGTGCCCTGCGCAGCCTCAACCCCTCGCCCTACATGTTCTTCTACGATCTCGGCGGCTTCCACATCGTCGGTTCGTCGCCGGAAATCCTGGTGCGGCTGGAAGGCGACACCGTCACCCTGCGCCCCATCGCCGGCACCCGCCCGCGCGGGCTGACGCGCGAGGACGACCAGCGTCTGGCGGCCGAATTGCTGGCCGACCCCAAGGAATGCGCCGAGCATCTGCAACTGCTGGATCTGGGGCGCAACGACACCGGGCGCGTCGCCGTCACCGGCAGCGTCAAGGTCACCGAGCACATGCAGATCGAGCGCTATTCGCACGTCATGCACATCGTCTCCAACGTCGAGGGCAAGCTGAAACCCGGCTTGTCCGCGCTCGACGTGCTGCGCGCCAGCTTCCCGGCCGGCACCGTGTCCGGCGCGCCAAAGGTGCGGGCGATGGAAATCATCGATGAACTCGAGCCCAGCAAGCGCGGCATCTACGCCGGCGCGGTGGGCTATCTCGGCTTCAACGGCGACATGGACCTGGCGATCGCCATCCGCACCGCGGTGGTCAAGGACGGCATGCTGTACGCGCAGGCGGGCGCCGGCATCGTCGCCGATTCGGTGCCCGACAACGAATGGATGGAAACGCTGAACAAGGCGCGTGCGGTCGTCCGTGCGGCCGAACTCGCGCAGACGCGATTCGGCGGGGAGGTGGAGTAATCATGCTGCTAATGATCGACAACTACGACAGCTTCACCTACAACCTGGTGCAGTATTTCGGCGAACTGGGCGAGGAGGTCAGGGTCGTGCGCAACGACGAGATCGACCTCGCCGGCATCGCCGCGTTGAAGCCCGACCACATCGTCGTCTCGCCCGGCCCCTGCACGCCCAACGAGGCGGGCGTGTCGGTGCCGCTGATCCGGGAGTTTGCCGGCAAGATTCCCATCCTCGGCGTCTGCCTCGGACATCAGAGCATCGGCCAGGCTTTCGGCGGACGGATCGTGCGCGCGAAGGAACTGATGCACGGCAAGACCTCGATGATCCATCACCTGGATACGGGCGTATTCAAGGGCCTGCCCAATCCCTTCCGCGCCACCCGCTACCACTCGCTGGTGATCGAGCGCGAATCGCTGCCCGACTGCCTGGACATCACCGCGTGGACCGACGACGGCGAAATCATGGGGGTGCGCCACAAAACGCTGGCGGTCGAGGGCGTGCAGTTCCATCCCGAATCCATCCTCACCGAACACGG
>JAJYXA010000163.1 GCA_021791235.1 Pseudomonadota bacterium | reverse complement strand
CTTCGTCGGCAACGTCGTGGAGGCGATGCGGGCCTACGCCGAGGGCGGCCTCGGCGCGACATCCATCGCCATGAACGAGATAGACCGCGTCATCGCCATCGGCTCGGACCGGATGATGGCGGCCGTAGGCGCCGCCCGCCACACCGTGCTCAAACCCCATCTGAAGCCCGGCCACAAGGCGCTGGCGAGCATCAATTCGCCGATGCAGTGCATGATGAAGGAGGTCTGCGGGCAGTGCCTGCAGACCCACCGCGATCCCGAGACCGGCAAGGAGACCGTGGTATTCACCTGCTTCAACCAGGATCAGCCGCTCGACCACGTGGTCTTCCCGGCGCTGCGCGACCGCCTGGGTCAGAATGCCGTCCAGGAGAAACTCACCGCCCGGTGGATCGGCGCCTGCCTCGGGGAAATGGCCGCGGAGGTCCGGTGAGGCATCATTCCGATATTCATTCCGATCAGGCCTGGGACCGCATGCTCGCCTTCTGGGCCGAGACCCTGTAGCGGCGAGGCTTGCTGGCCGGGCGTGGCCCCATAATATGTGTTAAATTCACGGCACGATTCAGCGCCCGGCGCTTCGCGGCCGGGATGTGCCCGGATAAAACATGGCCATAGCCGCAGAACAGGAAACCGCACCAAGAGAGGCGCAACCCTTCGAGGCGATGAAACTGCAGGTGGGCACCCGCCTGCAGTTCCTGCTGGAGCGCGGCGGCAGGAAGATCCATCTGTTCTCCACCCTGATCGGCTACGTGCCGAACGAATACCTGCTGGCCAAGATCCCGATGGAAAAGGGCCAGCTGTTCCAGTTCCTCGAAGAGGAGAGGCTGCTCGTCAGGGTGTTCTCGGGCGTCCAGGTCTTCTCCTTCGTCTGCTTCGTCGAGCGGCTGTTTCTCGCCGGACTGAATTACATGCACCTGTCCTTTCCCGCCAGCGTCGCGGGCACCGCCTTGCGCAAGGCGGTCAGGGTCCAGGTGAAAATACCGGCGCAGGTGGCGACGAAGGCGAACGGGGCAGCGGCGGAGCGGACGCCGGCGACGATGGTCAATGTCAGCATCCTGGGGGCGCTGCTGCACTCCGAAAAGCGACTCGGCGAAGTCGGCGACACGGTCGGCCTGACCTTCGAATTCATGGTCCAGCCCGGCGATTATCCGGTGCACATCCAGACCAATGCGCTGATCCGCGCCGTCCTGCCGCAGGAGCCACCGCTGCCCGGCAACGGGGCGGAGCACTACGAAGAAGGGGTCGAGTTCCAGGGACTGGATCCGACGCAGCTCATCATGCTGCAAAACCTCATCTACGAAGCCCAGGTCGAAGACCGCCGCCGAATCGTCTAGCGCCGCCGATCAGCCGGACAAAGCCAGGGGCGGCAGCCGCCCGAACCAGGGCTGCGCCCGCTCCAGTTGCGTCGCCAGTTGCAGCAGCAGCGCCTCGGCGCCGAAGCGCCCGATGAACTGCACGCCCATGGGCAGACCTTCGGCGGTCCAGTGGAGCGGCACGCTCATCGCCGGCGTGCCGGTGAGATTGGCCAGCTGGGTGAAGGGCACGTGGGCGAGATTGTCGCGGGCGATCTGGTCCACCAGGCCGTCCATCAGACCCAGGCTCGCCAGCACCGAGAGCAGGCCGCTGCCGAGCAGCAATGAGAGCACCCCGCGTTGCCAGGCCGGCGGATCGCCCTGGCCGTGGCGGATCGGCGGCTGGGCGAGGGTCGGGGTCAGCAGCAGATCGTGCTGCGCGTGGAATGCGCCCAGCGAACGGGCGAAATCGTTCCAGCGCAGACGGCTGCCGACGTAGCGGCCGGCGCTCATGGCGCCGCCCAGCGCCCCCAGCACCCGCGTCAGCAATTCGAAATCGTCCTTGCGTGCTCCGGCCCGTCTGGCTTCGGCGATCGCGGCTGCCACCTGGCCGAAGTACAGGTGCAGGTAGCAGCGGGCGAGTGCCGCACCGTCGTAGTCCGGCTCGGCCTCATCGACCTCGTGACCGAGTCCGGCGAGCAGTTTGACCGCGCCCTCGACCGCGCGCACCGCCTCGGGATGCACCGGCATGCCGATCGGCGAGCGGGTGGTGAAGCCGATGCGCAGCCGCGGCGTCTGCCTTTGCGCCAGCTCGACGTAGGACTGCCCGGGCGGGACGATGACGAACGGGTCGCCCGGCTCCGGACCCGCGAGCACGTCGAGCGCCAGCGCCGAATCGCGCACGCTGCGCGAGACCACCAGATCGGAGGAGGCCCCCTCCCACACCTCGCCCGATGCCGGCCCCACCGACACCCTTCCGCGCGAGGGCTTGAGACCGAACAGGCCGCAGCAGGCCGCCGGGATGCGGATCGAGCCGCCGCCGTCGTTGGCGCCGGCCATGGGCGCGATGCCCGCCGCCACCGCGGCGGCCGAGCCGCCGCTGGAGCCGCCGGGCACGTGGTCGGTGTTCCAGGGATTGCGCGCGACCCCCAGTGCGCGCGAATCGGTCACCGCCTTCAGGCCCAGCTCCGGCGTATTGGTCTTGCCGAAGATCAGCGCGCCGGCCGCCAGGAGACGCGCCACGACGGCCGAGTGCCGCCGCGGCACGATGCGCTGGAAGGCCCGGCTGCCGTAGGAGGTGGGCAGACCGGCGTAATCCTGGGTGACGTCCTTGATCAGCATCGGCACGCCGGCCAGGGGCCCGGCGAGATGGGCGTTCAGGCGGCTCTCCGCCTCGCTCTTCATCAGGGTGGTGACGGCGTTGAGCGCCGGATTGACGCGCTCGGTCTGCTGCAGCGCCAGCGCCAGCCATTCGCCCGGACCGACCTCGCCGCTGCGCACCGCCGCCGCCATCGCACTGGCGTCGTACTCGAGATACTCGCTGAGGCTCGGATTCATGCGCTCAGTCTAAAGCAAAGAGCGGCGCGCCGGCATGGGCCGGCGCCAGGGCAATCCGGGTTTGCCATGCGTTTGCAGTACCATAACGGCTTCCCGTCCATCGCTTCCGCCGGAGCCGACATGAACGACGCAACCCACCGCTGGCGCTTTTTCCGCGCCGGCGGCTTCGACCAGGTGCGCATAGACAGCGCCGCCGATCTCCTGGCCATCGCCACGCTCGATCAGAAACTCTGGGTCGCCCTCTCCTGCCCGGTCAAGGGCATCGAATTCGATGCGCGCACCCTGGCCCTGGTGGACGACGATCATGACGGCCAGGTGCGCGCGCCCGAATTGATCGCCGCCGTGCGCTGGGCAGGCGAGCGCCTGAAAACCGTCGAGGTGCTGGAGCAGCGCTTGGACGGCGTGCCGCTGGCGGCGATCCGCGACGACGACGAGGAAGGCGCCAGGATCGCGCAAGCGGCCCGGACGCTGATCGCCGACCTGGGCAAGCGCGACGGCTTCGTCAGCGTCGCCGAAGCCGACGCCGCCCAGGCACGCTTCGCCGAGCGCGCGCTGGCAGATTGGCAAGCCGCCGGCACCGGGGCGCAGCCACTGGGCCCCGCCACCGAGGCGGCCCACGCCGCGCTGAGCGCCGTCGCGGCAAAGGTCGAGGACTTTTTCGTGCGCTGCCGCTTGGCCGCGTTCGACGCCCGCGCCGGCATCGCGATGAACGCCGGCGACGACGCCTTCGCGACGCTGGCCGGGGGCAGCTTGACGACCGCGGCCGAGGGCATCGCCGCCCTGCCGCTGGCGCGGGTCGCGGCCGATGCCGCGCTGCCGCTCGCCGCCGGGCTCAACCCTGCCTGGGCGCAGCGCCTGGCCGTGCTGCGCGACTCGGTGGTGACGCCGCTCATCGGCGAACGCGACGCGCTCAGCGAGGCGGAGTGGACAACGCTCAAGGACAAGCTCGCGCCTTATAGCGCCTGGCTCGCCGGCAAGCCCGATCCCGCCGCCGAGGGCGACGGCGTGCGCGAGCTGGAAAGACTGGCGCGCTACGTGCGCGACCTGATGCCGCTGGCCAACAACTTCGTCGCCTTCCGCGACTTCTACACGCACCAGGGCAAGGCCAGCTTCCAGGTCGGCACGCTCTATCTCGACGGGCGCAGCGCCGAGCTGTGCGTCGCGGTCAATGACCCGGTCAAGCACACCGCGCTGGCCTCGCTCTCGCGCATCTGCCTGGTCTATTGCGACTGCGTCCGCGGGCAGGAGAAGAGGAACATCGCCGCCGCCTTCACCGCCGGCGACTCCGACCAGTTGATGGTCGGCCGCAACGGCGTCTTCTACGATCGCCAGAGGCGCGACTGGAACGCGACCATCACCAAGATCGTCGATCACCCGATCAGCCTGCGCCAGGCTTTCTGGTCGCCGTACAAGCGGCTGGCGCGCCTGGTCGCCGAGCAGTTGCAGAAAATGGCGGCGAACAAGAGCCGGGAGACCGACGCGCGGCTGGCCGCGGCGGCGCTGCAGGCGCCGAAGGCGGGCGCCGCGGCAGCCGCCCCTGCGGCCTTCGACATCGGCAAGTTCGCCGGCATCTTCGCCGCCATCGGCCTGGCGGTGGGCGCCATCGGCACGGCGCTGGCCTCGGTGCTGATGGGCCTGTTCGCGCTGCGCTGGTGGCAGATACCGCTGGCCCTCGCCGCGCTGCTGCTGATCGTCTCCGCGCCGGCGGTGCTGCTCGCCTGGTTCAAGCTGCGCAGCCGCAATCTCGGGCCTATCCTCGACGCCAACGGCTGGGCCATCAATGCCCGCGCCCGGATCAACATCCCCTTCGGCACGTCGCTGACGCAACTGGCGGAACTGCCCGAGGGCGCCGAGCGCTCGCTCTCCGACCCCTACGCGGAAAAACAAAGGCCCTGGAAGCTCTATTTCGGCATCGCCGCCGTCGTCGCCCTGCTCGCCTTCGTCTGGCTGGTGAAAACCACCATGCGTTGAGGCGGCCGCGATGAAGCCGCTGAAGATCGCCGGCATCGTACTGCTCCTGATCGTCGCCACCGCCGGGGGCCAGGGCGGACAGGAACTGGGCCTCACCATCCCGGTCAGGATCACCGGTCCCCTCGACCATCCCGCCTACCGGATCGAGTTCTCCGCCCTGGCTGGCGGTGAAGGCCAAGGTGGAGGAGAAGACAAAAACTCAAGGATGAGTTGTTGAAGGGCCTGCTCGGCAAATAGCGCCACCCTCGTTGCCGCCTCGGCAATCCGAGCCGGAACGGTCCCTTGCCATCGGCTTTTTCTTCGGTGTATGCTGATCGTCATAGAAAATAAGAAAAGAGGGAGGGGGCCGGTGGCTGGCATCTCGATACGTAGGATTTTCTTCCTGACGTGGACCCTGCTCCTGCCGATGCAGGTGCTGGCGCAGGTGCAGACGCCGCGCTTTCCCATCCGCCGCTTCGCCATCGAAGGCAACACCCTGCTGCCGGCCGCGACCATCGACCGTCTGCTCGCCCCCTACATCGGACCGAAGCGCGAATACGGCGACATCCAGCGCGCCCTGGAAGCCCTCGAGCTGGCCTATCGGAAGCGCGGCTATGCGGCGGTGCAGGTCTATGCGCCCGAGCAGGAGCTCACGTCCGGGGTGATCCGGCTCCAGGTGCTCGAGACGGTGCTGGGGCACCTCACCCTCGACACCCGGCTCAAGTACTTCGACGCCGCCAACATCCGCGCCGCCCTGCCGGCGCTGAAGGAGGGCACCACGCCCAACGCCCTCGCCCTGTCCAGCCAGATCGCGCTGAACAACGAGAATCCGGCCAAGAAGGTCGAGGTCATCCTGGGTCTCGGCAAGAAGGAAGGCACGGTCGATGCCAAGGTCAAGGTCGCCGAATCCAATCCCCTCAGGTTTTCCCTGAGCCTGGACAACACCGGCACCGCCCAGACCGGCAACGACAGACTGAGCTTCGCCGTCCAGGACGCCAACATGTTCGACCGCGATCAGGTGCTCTCCGCCGCCTACGTCACCTCGCCGGAGAAGCCCAAGGACGTCGCCATCGGCAGCGTCAGTTACCGCATTCCCTTCTATGCCCAGGCCAGCGCGCTGGATTTCATCTACGCCAAGTCCAACGTCGATGCCGGCACCACGGCGACCACCGCCGGGCCGCTGTCCTTCACCGGCAAGGGCGACACCTTCGCCGCCAGATACACCCACGCGCTGCCCCGGCAGGGCGACTACAGCGCCAAGCTGATCGCGGGCTTCGACGTCAAGGCCTACGTCAATGACTGCTCGCTCGGCGTCTATGGCGCCTTGGGCTGCGGCCCGGCGGCGGCCAGCGTCACCCTGAAGCCCCTGTCCTTCAGCTACACCGGCCTGCAGCTCGGACCGGGGCGGGCGATCGATTACAACCTGACGCTGGTGCAGAACCTGCCCGGCGGCGACAAGGGCGACGATGCCGCCTTCCGGGCGGTGCGCCCGAGCCCGATCGGCGTCGGCGGCGTGACCGCCAACTACCACATCCTGCGCGGGGGCATCACCCTGCTGAAGCTCTTCCACGGCGACTGGCAGATGCGCGCCGCGGCCAACGGCCAATGGACCGACCAGCCGCTGCTGCCCCAGGAACAGATCGGACTGGCCGGCAGCACCGCGGTGCGCGGCTTCCTCGAACGCGAGGTGGCGCGCGACGTCGGCGCCTACGTCAATCTCGAAGGCTACAGTCCGGACCTGGCCGCGAAGCTGGGCTGGAAGGGCGCCAGCCTGCGCGCGCTGGTGTTCTACGATCTGGGCAACGGGCACAACAACCTGCTGCCGGGCGAGGTCCAGCCCCCGCACGACAGCCTGGCCAGCGTCGGCTGCGGCTTGCGCTACGGGCTGGGCAAGGATCTCGCCGCCCGCCTGGACATCGCGCGGGTGACCATCGCCAACGGCGCCCAGAATCGCGGCGACGTCCGCGCCCACTTCAGCCTGAGCGCCTCTTTCTGAGGGGACCGCCATGACGCGACCGACCCGCCAGACTATGCCCACTATCCCGTCATCGCGAGCGCAGCGTGGCGATCCGGACTGCCACGGCCTGCGGCGCAGCGACGCGCTGTTTCGCCGTGGCAAGGCCCGCAGGACCGCGGCAATCGCACTGGTCGCAGCGTCCGTCCTCGGCGCCGGCAGCGCAGCGCTGGCCAATCCGGTCGGCCCATCCGTCGTCTCGGGCAACGCGAGCTTCCAGCAGACCGGCAATCTGCTCTCCGTCACCAACTCCGCCAACGCGATCCTCGACTGGCAGAGCTTCTCCATCGCCCCGAACGAGACCACCCGCTTCATCCAGCCCGATAGCGCCAGCAGCGTGCTGAACCGGGTGCTGGGCAGCGATCCCTCGCAGCTCCTCGGACAACTGCGGTCGAACGGCCAGGTGTGGCTGATCAATCCGGCGGGCATCCTGGTCGGCCCCAACGCGCGCATCGACGTCGCCGGCCTGGTCGCGAGCACGCTGGGCACCAGCAACGCCGACTATCTCGCCGGACGCTTGAATTTCGTCGCCGCCCCGAATGCCGGTTCGCTGCAAAATCAGGGCGCGATCGCCGCGCCGTCGGGCGGCCGCATCTACCTGATCGCGCCCGACGTGGGCAACACCGGCAGCCTCACCGTCCCCGGCGGCCAGGCCATCCTCGCCGCGGGTCAGACCGTGCAACTCGTCGACACCGGCACGCCGGGCATCAAGGTGCAATTCACCGGCGACGGCAAGACCACCAACCTCGGCAGCATCCTCAGTGACGCCGGCACGGTCGGCATGATCGGCGCGCTGGTGGACAACGCCGGCACGCTCAACGCGAGCAGCGTGGTCGAAAAGGGCGGCCGGATCTTCCTCGAAGCGAGCCAGGGCATCGCGCTCGATCCGGAGAGTCGGATCAGCGCCGACGGCACCCAGGGCGGCAGCGTCCTCGCCAAGGTGGCGAACGACGGCCAGATCGCCGGCGGCGGCGTCGGCCGCGGCACGATCAGCGCGAAGGGCGACGGCAGCCCAGGCTCGGGCGGCTCGATCGAGACCTCGGCGGCGAAGCTCGACGTCAATGGACTCGACATCGCCACCGGCGGCGGCAACTGGCT